>NZ_JAVTJA010000016.1:0-110320 GCF_031843785.1 Methylobacterium sp. WCS2018Hpa-22 | reverse complement strand
ACACAACAGCCGCCCGCCGAACCGAAGTCCCCGCTGGCCGCCGCCGATGAACAGGCTTCTAGACCCACCCCTCACTCTCGTCAATGCCAAAATGACAGGACACTGAAACTTTCGCGACAATCCCATGAAACAAGGACATGGCAAGGCTCGATAACGCTCTGCTAATTCTGGGAAAATTGCTCCCGAGCGCAGCTCGCCGGCTGGGCCGCCGGCTTACGTCGGCGCGCCTTGTCATTGAGTGAGACGAAGGCGCGCGGATCGCACGCCTTCGAGAGCGCTACGCAGCGTCGGGCATTTGGTCGATGAGCTTGTCCAGCGTGACCGGATAATCCCGGACCCGTATGCCGGTTGCGTTGTACACCGCGTTTGCCACCGCCGCGGCGACACCGCAGATCCCGAGTTCGCCAACGCCTTTGGCTTTCATCGGCGAGGAGATCGGATCGGTCTCATCCAGGAAAACCACCTCCTGGTGCGGTATGTCGGCATGGACCGGTACTTCGTAACCCGCGAGGTCGTGGTTGACGAAGAAACCGCGCCGTGTGTCGACGGCGAGTTCCTCCATCAGCGCCGCACCGACGCCCATCGTCATACCGCCGATGACCTGGCTCCTCGCCGATTTCGGATTGAGGATACGCCCTGCGGCGCAGACCGCGAGCATGCGTCTGACCCGGATCTCGGCAGTGCTCGTATCGACACCGACCTCTACGAAATGGGCTCCGAACGTCGATTGCTGATAGGTCTTCGAGAGATCGCCACCAAACTCGATCGTATCCTCGGCGACGAGCTCCCCATCTTTCGCCGCATCCGCGAGGGGCACCGAACGGTTTCCGGAGCGGACATATCCATCCGCGAATACGGCATCGTCCGAGTTGACGCCAAGCGCCCGTGCGACCGCCTCGCGCAGCTTGACGCAGGCGGCGTACACGCCCGAGGTCGAAGAGTTCGCGCCGAACTGGCCACCAGAGCCCGAAGAGACTGGGAAGGCCGAATCTCCAAGTCGAACCACGACTTTGTCGAGGGTCAATCCCATCATCTCGGCGGCCGTCTGGCCGATGATCGTGTAACTGCCGGTGCCGATATCGGTCATATCGGTCTCGACAGTCACGACGCCTCGATCGTCGAGGCGAACACGCGCGCCGGACTTGACGTTGATGTTGTTGCGGAATGCGGAAGCGACACCCATCCCGACGAGCCAGCGTCCTTCGTGGACCTGACCTGGCTTCGCGATCCGCTTGTCCCACCCGAACTTTGCAGCACCCTGGCGCAGGCATTCGACGAGGCTGCGCTGGGAGAACCGGCGCTCGGGCTTCTCGGGATCGACCTGCGTGTCGTTGCGAATACGGAACTCCACCGGATCGATCCCGATGCGCTCGGCCATCTCGTCCATGGCGATCTCGAGCACCATCAGGCCTGGAGCCTCACCGGGCGCGCGCATGGAATTGCCCTCCGGCAAATCGAGCATGGCGAGGCGGGTCTGGGTCATGCGGTTGGCGCCGCCATAGAGCAGGCGGGTCTGCTGCACCGCAGCCTCCGGCTTGCCGCCGGGCAAGTTGCCGGACCAGCTTTCGTGGCCGATCGCCGTGATCGTCCCGTCCGGCGTCGCGCCGAGCCGGATACGCTGAATCGTAGCGGGGCGGTGAACCGTGTTGTTGAACGTAAGCGGCCGCGTCAGGGCGACCTTCACCGGTCGCTTGGCGGCTCGCGCGCCCAAGGCGGCCATCACAGCCTCCGAACGCAGGAACAGCTTGCCGCCGAACCCGCCGCCCACGAAGGGGGAGATGAGGCGGACCTTCTCCTTCGGCATACGCAGGGTCAGAGCGAGGTCCCGCGTTCCCCAATCGATCATCTGGTTCGAGGTCCAGACGGTGAGGCTGTCGCCGTCCCAGGAGGCGATGGAGGCATGCGGTTCCATCATCGCATGAGCATGGTCGGGTGTCGTGTAGGTAGCATCGAGCTGGATGGGCGCCGCCGAGAAAGCCCCCTCGAAATCACCGATCGATGTATCAGAGGGCGCGCTCGCGAGCTTCTCCGGCTTCCCGGTGTCCTTCACCGCCGCAAGATCGAAGGCGCCCTCGGTCTCGGTGTAGTCCACCCGCACGAGCGCTGCGGCTGCGCGCGCCTGCTCGAAGGTTTCGGCCACCACCAGTGCTACGGCTTGATGGTAATGCTCGATCTCCGGGCCACCCAGAAGCTTGGCGGCGTTGAGCTTGCCCTTGTCGAGGGGGCCGGCATTCTCAGCGGTAACGATAGCCAGGATACCGGGTGCCGCCTTGGCAGCGCTCAGATCCATCGCATTGATCCGCCCTTTTGCGATGGTCGCGCCGATGACATAGCCATAGGCTGCCTTCGACTTCGGATCGTACCAATCGTAGGCGTATTGCGCCCTGCCCGTCGTCTTGAACGGACCGTCGATCCGGTCCGTGGGCTTGCCCACCACCTTCAGTTCGTCAATCGGGTTCCGACCCGCGGGAGTGTCGAACTTCATGGTTCAGGCCCTCGCTTCGGTCAGGACGGCGCCAAGTGCGCGCTCGGTCAGCTTCAGTTTGTAGGCATTGTCGTCAGTCGGCCTCGCATCCGCGAACAGACGGTCCGTCACGGCCTTCGCTCCCTTCGGAAGCTCCGCTTCGGCGGCCTCGTCACGCCAGGGCTTCGGAGCGACACCACCGATTGCCACGCGCCCGCTTCCGTCGCGCTGGATAACGGCCGCCACGGAGACCAAAGCGAACGCGTATGAGGCGCGGTCCCTGACCTTGCGGTAGATATGCGTCCCCGCCACCGGCTTGGGGAGCGTGACAGCGGTGATGAGTTCGCCGGGCTGCAGGCTCGTCTCGATCTGCGGCGTGTCTCCCGGATTGCGATGAAACGCGGCGATGGGGATCGTCCGGGTAACTCCCTCACCGTTCACCGTCTCGACATGAGCGTCGAGGACCCGCATGGCCACGGCCATGTCGCCGGGATGCGTGGCGATACAGGCTTCACTGGCACCGACCACTGCCAGCTGGCGGCTGATACCGCCGATGGCGGAGCAACCGCTTCCAGGCTGGCGCTTGTTGCAGGGCTGCGCAGTGTCATAAAAGTAGGGGCAGCGGGTTCGCTGAAGCAGATTGCCGGCCGTGGTCGCCTTGTTCCGTAACTGGCCCGAGGCACCGGACAGAAGAGCCCGGCTCAGCACGGCGTAACTGCGCCGCACCCGCATGTCGGCCGCCAGATCGGTGTTGCGCACCAAGGCACCGATCCGTAAGCCCCCCTCCTCCGTCGGCTCGATCGTATCGAGAGCCAAGCCGTTGACGTCGACGAGGTGGGTGGGCGTCTCCACCTGTAATTTCATCAAGTCCAGGAGGTTGGTGCCGCCGGCGATGAACTTCGCGCCGGGGACGCGCGTGATGGACGCAGCGGCTTCGGCCGGTGATGTTGCCCGCTCATACGTAAAAGACTTCATGCCTGCCTCCCCGCAACTTCGGACATGGCATCGACGATGTTGGAGTAAGCACCGCAGCGGCAGATGTTGCCGCTCATACGCTCGCGGATCTCGTCAGTGGTGAATGAAGCGGTCGCGGTGAGATCAGCGGCGACATGACTTGGGATGCCAGCCTTGATCTCATCGAGGACCGCAATGCCTGAGCAGATCTGGCCCGGCGTACAGAAGCCGCATTGGTAACCGTCATGCTTGATGAAGGCTGCCTGCATCGGATGTAGCTCGTCAGGCTTCCCCAGCCCTTCGATGGTGGTCACGGTATCGCCCTGGTGCATCACCGCGAGAGTCAGGCAGGAATTGATGCGCCGACCGTCGACGATCATCGTGCACGCCCCGCATTGGCCATGGTCGCACCCTTTTTTGGCACCCGTCAGGTGAAGATGCTCGCGCACGGCGTCGAGGAGGGTCGTGCGGGTATCGATATCGATCTCGTGTGCCGTTCCGTTCACGGTCAGCGAGACCTTTGACATGACAGGGCCGGACGCGTCACCGGAAGCAGCCCAGGCGGAGGAGGGGCAAGCAACAGCGACCGCACAGGCTGATGCTCCCGCCATCAAATCGCGCCTGTTGAGTTCGAGGTCTTCAGTGCCATGCATGGCGTTCTCCGAACCTGAGCCATAGACATTGGAATCCGTTGCGTCGTGTCGCGGTAGTCTTGGCGGAGCTTCGACCAGCCACCGGCAAACGCTCGACGTCCAGGGGCTTTCCCTAATGATGCGAACTAGCGCAGGCAGATCGGTCAGCAATGCTTTGGAAGAGTTCCAGATGCCGAATGTGCGTACGCACACACGGCCTGCTCATGCCCCCGCCCAGCTGGCAATGTCATCAGATGCCGGAGGATCTGGCGATGAAGTCTCACATGAAAATTTCGTGCCAGTAATAAACGACGATCCAACCGAAACCGGCGGTGCCGCGGCTGCCACATATCCAATGAATCCATGAGAAAAGTGGGTCCCGGGGCCGAAGCCCCGGGTTCTGTTTCGACGGTTACCCTACCGCAAGATGCTTACGCCGCGAGGCGGGCATCCATGACAACGTTATCGTTGGCATTTAGAGTTTTGGCCAAATACTTGGAACAGGGGTTACCTGCGCCAAACCGGTCGAGTCCTTACCGACGCTCTCGCGATCCCTTTACCGCCCAGTCGATCCTATTTCGCCCCCATCAGAAACGCATCACGATGCGCTTTTGGTGGAGGCGCCGGAGTACTGCCCTCCGGGTCCTGAAACGTTATTACGAACCGGTCATCAAACGCAGGCTGGATATAGGCTCGATGGGCCGAAAAGTCCAGATCCGTCCCCGGGCCGTGAGGACGTGCTTCGCCGTCCTGGCCGTGATTTTTCGTCGTCATCGCAACCGCGGACGAGGTTAGGTCTTCTGATCCGATACGAGACGGGCATGAGTCCTGCGGGAGGAAGCTCTCCGCGCAACCCGGCCAAGGATCGACAATGGACGCTTCGCCTCTTTCCGCCCCCGATTTCAAGGCTCCCGCCATCTTGCTGTCGGGCCCGGTCGATCATGACATGTACAAGGATTTCCGTCGCCAGTTCGACGCTGCCTGCGAGCGCGATCTGGTGGTGGTCGAACTCACGACTCTGGGTGGCGACCCCGAAGTAGCCCGTATGATGGGCGAAGACATCCGCTTCGCCAGCGAGGTCACGCCTCACCGTCGCCTCGTCTTCCTCGGAAAGGCCGCGATCTACTCCGCCGGGACGACCCTGATGAGCTTCTTCGCCCGCCCCAACCGCTATCTCACGCGGGGGACACGGCTTATGATTCATGAACGCAAAATGGCCAAGACCCTCGAGATCCACGGCCCGCTGACCACATGCATTGCCAGCCTGAAGGCGACCCTGCACGAGATCGAGACCTCCATCGAGATTCAGAACGAGGGTTTCGCCAACCTCGTCGCCGGCTCGAACGTCACCCTTGACGAGGTCATCGAGAAGGCATCGTACAATTGGTACATCGAAGCTGACGAAGCCAAGCGCCTTGGGCTGATCGAAACGGTCCTCTGAACGCTTCCCGCCGAAGTGGATACCGCTTTGGCCAGGAGAAACGCAGCACGGAAACAGTCAACAGCTGCACCCGACGCAATGTGGTGAGATGCAGCTTCCTTAATCGATACAAAATCCGCGGCAAAGGCCGAGCTCATACCGAGCCGTCACGACGCTCTACCGCTTCCATGACCGACAAGTAGATACGGTCCGGCGCGAACGGAGTCGCGGTGAGCCGCGCACCCGTAGCGTCGCGGATGGCATTGGCGAGCGCCGGAGCAACCGGGTTGAACGGGCTCTCGCTCATGGATTTCGCGCCGAGCGGGCCAATGCTGTCGTAGGTGTCGGCAAAAATGACCTTGGTGCGGGGTACATCTGCAAAGGCGGGGATGTGATAGTTACGGAACGTCTGCGTGACCACACGCCCCTCGTCATCGATGCGCACCGCCTCGTACAAAGCCGCGCCGATCGCCTGAGCTACGCCTCCCTCGATCTGGCCACGGCATTGCATCGGGTTAATCACCCGGCCGGCATCGGCGGCATGCAAGCTGTCGAGGATGCGCACTTCGCCGCTCGACCGGTGCACTGCGACCCGGAAACCCTGGACGTTGAAGGCGACGGAGCGCGGCGACCCATCCGCCTTGCCCCTGCGCGCGATCGGTCCATCCGAAAGGAGGTCCGAGAAACCAATTTCCCCCAACGGGCTCGAAATGCCGTCGCGGTGCAGACGGTATTGATCGGGAGCCTCCCCTCCCCTCTCGGCGGCAGCCTCGCGGAGGCCCTGCGCCAGAGCGAGTGCGGCCTTCAACGTCGCCTGCCCGGCCACCACGATACCGGTCGATCCATAAGCCCCGGTGTCATGGGAGATGCGGTCGGTGTCACCGTGGCAAAGGGAGATACGGTCCGGGATCGTACCGAGGGCCGAGGCCGCGATCTGCGCATGAACCGTGGTCGTCCCGTTGCCGAACTCGGCGGTGCCGACATCAAGAGCATAGGTCCCGTCCGCGCGAAGCGCGATCCGTGCTTCTGAGAAATGCCCACGAGGCGGGATCGTGTCGATCATCGCCAGGGCCATCCCCGTGCCGACGAGCCAATCGGCGGAAGGAATGTCTGCCGGGGCGAGTTCGCGCATGGCAGCTGCAACGAGATCGAGGCACTGATCGAGGCCGTAGCTTCCGTATTCCACGTCGTGCGGTTCGAGGCTGTTCGACACCATCGGATCGCCGGGCCGCACGACGTTGCGGCGGCGCATCTCGAACGGGTCGAGGCCAAGGCCACGGGCCAGTTCATCCATGGCCGATTCCACCGCGAAGATGGTCTGGCTCAAGCCATAGCCCCGAAACGCGCCGCTCGGCAGAGTATGCGTATAGACCGCATATCCGTCGACACGCTTGTTGGGGCAGCGATAGACGCCGATCACCTCGTTGCAGCCGTGATGGATCACGCCGCCGGCATGGTTGCCGTAGGCACCGGTATTGGAGACCACATTCAGCGCGATCGCCGTCAGGGTGCCGTCCCGGCGAGCCCCCATCTTCACGGTCACCCGCATCGGGTGGCGTGTGGTGGTGGCGCTGAACTGCTCCTGACGCGTCAGTTCCCATTTGACCGGCCGACCTGTGGCGAGAACGGCGAGTGCCACGAGATCTTCAGTCAACATCTCCTGCTTGCCGCCGAAGCCGCCGCCGACCCGGCCACAGAGCACCCGCACCGAATCCCGCTCTAGCTCGAGGAGGTCGGCCAGCGCATCGCGGGTGAGGAACGGCGTCTGGGTACTGGAGCGGATGACGAGGCGGCCCTGCTCATCGCGCCAGCCGAGAGCCCCATGGGTCTCGAGATGGGCATGCTGCACGCGCTGGGCGTGATAGCTCGCCTCGTGGATGAGATCCGCCTCCGCGAAACCCGCCGCGACGTCGCCGACCTCGCCATGCACCTCCGCGGCAAGGTTGGGATGAGAGAGACGCGGCGGCGCATCCTCACCCGCCCGGTCGGCGCTGTCATGGACCAGGGGTGAGCCCGGTCGCATGGCCTCGTCCGGATCGAGCACCGCATCGCGGATTTGGTAATCGACGAGGAGCGCCGCGCAACCGGCCTCCGCCGCTTCCTCGCTGATGGCCACGACGGCCGCGACCCGCTGGCCGATGAAACGCAGGATCGGATCGAGAATCCGCGTATCCGCCGCGTCGTCGAGGGGATTTTCATGCCGCCCAGTGGAGAAGCTCTTCGCCGGAACATCCTCATGGGTGAAGATGGCCACCACACCCGGTATGGCCAGAGCAGCTGCCTTATCGATCCGCGAGATCCGTGCATGAGCATGGGGTGAACGCAGAACCTTCATATGGAGCAGGTCGGGCACCGCCAGATCGAAGGTGAAGGCGGCATCGCCCGAGACGATCCCCTGCCCCGCCGGGGCCGGGATGCTGCGCCCGCAGGGATCGCCACCTTCCCCCCCGAGGCGTTCGACGCGCGCCACCCCCGCGACGGCGTCGGCGATGGCGCCATACCCGGTACAGCGGCAGAGATTGCCCTTCAAAGCGGTGGCGAGATCGCTCCTTTGACCCTGGTCCAGGACCGATGCGGTCATGATCATGCCGGGGGTACAGAAGCCGCACTGGTACCCCTGGGCATCGACGAAAGCCTGCTGCATCGGGTGTAATCCCGCGGTCTCACCGAGTTCCGGCTTGCAGGACCCCGCCAGCCCTTCGATCGTGGTGACGCGGCGCCCCTCGGCGCGGAAGGCGGGCAGCAGGCAGCTATGGACCGGTTCGCCGTCGAGATGGACCGTGCAGGCGCCGCAATCCCCGGCATCGCACCCCTTCTTGACGCCGAACCAGCCGAGTTCGCGCAACATCGTGCGCAGACATTGGCCAGGCCGTGGCGATGCATCCTGCTCCTGGCCGTTGACGTGCAGGATCATGCCCGAATCTCGTTCTCGAATTCGCGCCTGACCTCTTCGGCGAGGCTGAAGGTCATGTGCCGGCGCCAATCCGGCGCGCCGTGAACGTCGTCATGATACATTGCCATCGGCACCGCCTCGGTAATGGCAGCGATGAGCGCTGCCTCATCCGGCAGCGCGTGGAAGACTAGACGCAGCGGGCGACGCGTCGCGGCCGTGATGGTCAGAGCGAAAGAACCGCTTCGGTCCAGGGTACCGATCAAGAGGGCACCGGAACGTCCATTGGGGCTCAGGGAGATCTGGCGAAAGGCAGTCCGGCGTTCCAGCGCGGCCACGGGGAGATCGACGCGCCGAAGGATCTCCCCGGGCGCCAGGGCATTGCATTGCGCGCCGACGATGAGGTCGACGATGGCGACCTCACGGTCCGCCCCCTCGGGCGTCCAGACGAGGCATGTGCCCTCCAGGGCAGTGGCGAGCGCGATCATCGGCGCGGCCGGCAGCGCGAGACAGATGTTGCCTCCCACGGTGGCCATGTTCCAGATCTTGAACGATCCGAGCAGCGCCCGGCAGCATTGCGCGACGAGCGGCGACGCGCGCCAGGAGACCGGCAGGTCGAGGCGGAACAGGTCGGCAATGGTGCAGGTCGCGGCGATGGAAAGGCCACGCTCACTCACCTCATGCGCTTGCCAGCCGAGTCGGGAAAGGTCGACGAGCCGGCGCGTGTGCGGCTGAGGCTCAGAGAACAGCCACGTCCCACCGGCCAACCACGCATCACCGTCCTGCCAATCGGCCAAGTCGAGGCGATTCCTCGGCGTGGCGACGGCGCCGACTGAATTCAGGTCCATCCTCGAAATCCATGAATGATCGGGCCGAGAGACTGCCCGGTCGAGACGACGATGGGAAGCGTCCGGCGAGGGCGAACGCATTGGGTCCGCAGCAATTTCAGTGCCGCCTGTGATCGCACCTCGCGCACGACGCTTCGCCCCGGTAATCTGCTGCGATGGAGCTTGTCACAGACGCGTTTCACACACCAAAGCGCCCACCGGGCGCAGCCTCCAGGAGAGCCGTTGCTGACCTGATGAGGAAGGCGCTCGACGATTCCTCTACGAGTTGGAGTTTAGGCAGTTTCGGCGCGGTCGCGAGCTTCCTTCGGGATGCGACTGAGGAAGCACGGCCGCTGACGGACGCACGGGTGGGTCTGACCACGGCACGGGGAGCCATCGCCCTCGACCCAGACGCCGACTGTCGTCCCGTGGCTTACGAAACCGGCTTCGCCTTCGGCTGGAGCCATGCCGTGGCCCTGTGCCTGCCCGATCATGCCTGCGCCATGAATAGACGGTCGGTCATCACCGAACTCGGCCCCGATCATCATGCAGCAAACCCCGAAGATCGCGATGGCATCCTGTTCGATCTCGGTCTGAGCTTACTCGCTGTCGATGCCTGTATCCGGACGAACGATCCAAGCACGATCGCGTTGCTGAGGAGCTCCGTCGGAAAAGGTCTCTTCGGAGCCGACGATACCGTTGCCGCGCAGCTCGTCGCCGCCGGTCCTCATCGCGTCTTCGTCACGCGGATCGGGCGGATCGAGGTGTTCTCGCCCATCCGCATCGAGGCGGGATTGGCTCCGATCGGCCCGAGGACCCATCTGGTGCCGAACATCCTGCGCCTCGGCCGGACCCATCCCGCCACGGCTCCGATCCCGCCTGGCTGGGTGCCCTGCGGCGCGATCCACCCGCCTCATCCGTGCAGGGACAGTGCCGGCGGGAGAATTCCCTTTCGGCGTGAGCGACACGAGGCTTTTCAAGCCTTGCTGGCGCGCTGGGGCGAGCCGGACCTGCTCGCAGCGAAGAAGGCGGAAGCCGTCGTCGGACGCCATGCGAGGAGCGCGCGGCGGGCGGGCGAGGCTCAGGAGGCGTGCCTGCGCGGCGAAAATTCGGTGTGATGGACTGGGCTTAGGCACGGCGGGAGGCGCGCTACGGGTCCTTCCCGGCCAGCTCCACGGCGAGGGCCGTCAGCGCGCCGTCGGGGCGGATCAGCTCGTCGAGGATCGAGAAATGGTCGTGGCCGGGCAGTTCGGTGAAGCGTGACGCGTTCCCGCGCGACCGCCACGCGCGGTCGTAATCAGCGGAATGCCGCCGCAATTCGGGCAATTCGTTCGATCCGCACACGATGGCGAGGGGCTTTTCCGAATGCGGCACCTGCCGGATCGGCGAGAGCGTCTCGATTTCCGTCTCGGTCAGGTGCAGGCGGTCGTCGAGCTCGGTGTGCCGGATCGGCTCCAGATCGAACACACCGCTGATAGCGAGGCCCGCATCGACCTCGGGCCACGCCATGGCAAGCGCCGCGAGATGCCCGCCCGCCGACCAGCCCGAGACGACGAGGCGACGGCGCCCCCTCCCCTCCTCCAGACCGCGCAGGACAACGAGCGCCGCCCGGATCTCGGCGGCGATCTCGGTGAGGCTGGCATCGGGCGCCAGGGTATATCCCACCAAGCCCACATCGAGACCGTGATGCAACGGCCCTTCGGCCATGCAGGCGAAATCCTGGCGCGTATTCCTGATCCAGTAGCCGCCATGGATGAAGACGAGGAGCGGCGCATCCTCCGCCCCGCTCCGGAACAGGTCGATCCGGTTCCGCTCGGCCGGCCCATAGGCAAGGTCGAGCGTGTGGGGGTGGAGCGCGCGAAACGCGGCGCTCCGGGCACGCCAACCGGACAGTCGCGCGGCAGAATCGGCGACGGCGCGGGTGTTGTCGTAGGCGCGGCTCAGGGTCTCGCGGTCCATCCGGCGCCAGTCGCCGGATCGCGACGCCGCGCCGCTCATGCGGCCACGGGGGCGTGGTGGCTGTGGAGCTGGGCCGAGAGCATCCGGCGCACATCGTTGAAGGCCGGGCTCGCCACGTCCCGGCGGCGGGCGAGGTCGATGGTGTGGATCGCGTCGATCCGGCCGGGGCTCGGGGACATGACCACGACACGGTCAGCGAGGAAGATCGCCTCCTCGATGGCATGGGTCACGAACAGCACCGTCAACCCGGTGCGGCTCCACAGGTCGAGGAGCTCGTCCTGCAGCCGCTCGCGGGTCATGGCGTCGAGCGCTCCGAAGGGCTCGTCCATGAGGACGATTTCGGCATCGTTCGCCAGTACACGCGCGATGGCGACCCGCTGCTTCATGCCCCCGGAGAGCTGGTGCGGAAAGGCGTCGGCGAAGCGCTGTAGCCCGACGAGGGCGATGTAGCGCTCCACCGTATCGCGGATTTCCGCCGCCGGCCGGCCACGCGATTTCAGGCCGAAGCCGATATTGTCCCGCACGGTGAGCCAGGGGAACAGGCCGTAATCCTGAAACACCATGCCCCGGCTCGGGCTGGGACCCTCGATGGGCTTGCCCCACATCAGCGCCTCGCCGCCGGTGGCCGTCTCGAACCCGGCGACGATGCGGAGCAAGGTGGACTTGCCGCAGCCCGAAGCACCGAGCAGGCAGATGAACTCGCCCTTGGCCACGGTGAGGTTGGCGCCGCTGAGAGCCTGTACCGTGCGGCCCTGGACGGCGAAGGATTTCGACACGCCGCGAATGTCGAGGATCGGCACGGTGGGCTCAGCCATGTGAGGGGCTCCAGGCGAGGAGGCGCTGGCCGATCAGCATCACGGCCCGGTCGCAGACGAAGCCGGCGACGCCGATCACGATCATGCCGCAGATCACGATCTCGGTGCGCGAGAGTTGCCGGGCCTCCATGATGATCGCGCCGAGGCCGGTGGGAACGCCGGTCATCTCGCCGACGACGATCACCACCCAGGCGAAGCCGAGGCCGAGGCGCAGACCGGTGAAGATCGAGGGAAGTGCCGCCGGCAGCACCACGCGGGCGAACTGCGCCGAACCCCGGCAGCCGAGCATGGCGGCGGCCTCGAACAGACGCGGCTCGACAGAGCGGACCCCGAAGATGGTGTTGACGAGGATCGGGTAGAACGCGCCGAGGAAGACGAGGAAATAGGCCGAGCGCGGACCCAGGCCGAACAGGATCATCGCCAGCGGAAGCCAGGCGGTCACCGGCACCGGGCGCAGGATCTGCAGGGTCGGGTCGAGGAGCTGACGCATGAGCGGAACCCGGCCGATGAGCAGGCCGAGGGGGACCGCCGCCAGGGCAGCGAGACCGAACCCGCCGAAGACGCGGGTGAGCGAGGCGGTGAGATGCGTGAGCAGCGTGCCGCTGAAGGCATCCCCCTCCGGTCCGCCGATGGCGAGATCCACCATCGCCGTCCAGACCTCAGAGGGCGGCGGAATCAGGCTGTAGGGTTTGCCGACCGTGAGCAGATGCCAGGCAATGCCCATCGCCACCGGCAGCGTGAGCGCGAGCAACGCCTGCTTGAGGCTCGCGAAGCTCGGAAGCGCGCGGCGGGTCGCTACCTCCGCCACCGCCGGCGCGGAAACGGCCGGCGCGCTCACGAATCCCTCATTGCATCGACGAAGCGGGTATCGATGAAGCTGGAGAAGTCGGGCAGGCGCTTGATCTGCCGGGCCGCCAGCATGTGCTCGGAATAGGCCTTGGCCTGCTTCACTTCGGTCTCGCCGAGCTTCCACTTGAATTCGACATTGGGGACGGAGAGCTCGATGGCCTCCCGCTTTTGGCCGAGCTTCTGCACCGCCATCGCCACGGTGGCGTCGCGATTCCCTTGCGCGAAATCCGACCCCTTGCGGTGGATCTCCAGCATGGTCTTCACCACCTCCGGCCGCTCGGCCAGCGTGTCGCGATGGGCGCCGAACACCATGTTGAGGGAGCCCATCTCGGTGCCGTAGGGATACTCGACCAGTGTGCCGATTCCCGTGGAGAGGCTGACGCCGGGGGCGGGCTCCGCGCCGACATAGGCGTCGACGTCACCGCGTGCGAGGGCGATGTGCATCTCGCTGAAGGAGATGCGGACCGGCGTGATGTCCTTCACGCTCACGCCCTCCATGCGCATGCGCTCCAGGGCGAAGACCTCCTGGGTCGAGCCGGGCCAGATCGCCACGCGCTTGCCCCTGAGGTCGGCGACCTTCTGGATGCCCGACCCGGTCTTGGCGATGATGGCCATGCCGCGATTGCAGGTGGAGGCGATGACGACGATGGGCTCACCGGCCGCGGCGCCCAGGGTGCCGGCGGCGATCCCGAACGTTCCGAAATCCACCGATTTCGTCACCACCGCGTTCTTGCACTCGGTGGGACTCTCGAACGGGATCACCTCCACGGTGACGCCGGGCGGCGCGAACTGGGCGTAGAAATACGGCGCGATGGAATGGATCAGCTTCAGCGATCCCATCCGGATCACGATGGGCGTCTCGGCCCGCAGCACCGACGGTGCGGCGACGAGGCCGGCCCCGAGGCCGGCGAGGAAGGTGCGACGACGAATCATCTGAGCCGGCTCCGACATGATGTGAACCCGGAGAGGGTATGTCGGGAGGCCGTTGCAAACGAGTGCTGGTTATCGACGATGGTGTTGCGGAATTCGCAACACCTGGCGTAGGGCGGAGCTCTCATCTTATGCGCCGGAGGACTTCGGTTTTTGGCAAAGTCTCGCTCGACACAGCCCAGGAAGTTTGGCCCCCACCGTCATTCCGGGTCGCCGAAGGCGAGCCCGGAATCCAGAATCGCCGCGGCTGCTACGTCGAGCAGACGTAGCGGCTCTGGATTACACGCTTGCGCGCGCCCTTCGGGTCCGGGCGCCGCTACGCAGCCTCGGAATGACGGAGGCGTGTTCACGTACAGGGGAAACCGAAGCCCTATGTCCTCTTGAGGTGCTTGCCATAAAGCTTTTGCCATGAAGCATCTGCGCACCCTGACCTACGTTTCCGAGGTGGCGCGGCGGGGCTCGATCCGCCGGGCGGCGGAGGCGCTGAACATCGCGCCCTCGGCGCTCACGCGGCAGATCCAGGATCTCGAATACGAGTTGGGGACGCCGATCTTCGAGCGGCTGGCGCAGGGCATGCGGCTCAACGCGGCCGGCGAGTTGCTGGTGCGCCATATCCGGGATCAGGTGTCGGACATGGAGCGGGTCCGCTCGCAGATCGCCGACCTGTCCGGCGTGCGGCGCGGACATGTGGCGCTGGCCTGCAGCCAGGCTTTCGTGAACCAGATCGTGCCGGACGAGGTCCGGGCCTACCGGGCGCGCTTTCCCCTCGTCTCGTTCACGGTCCAGGTGCGCGACCATGCCCAGGCGGTGGCGGCCCTCGTCTCCTTCGAGGCCGACCTCGCCCTCGTGCTGCAGCCGCCGCCCTCGGTCGATCTCCACGCTTTGTTCACCTGCCGGCAGACGCTCTGCGTGGTGATGCGCGCCTCGCACCCCCTGGCCCAGGAGGAAGGGCCCGTCCGGCTGCGCGAATGCCTCACCCATCCGCTCGCCCTGCCCGACCGGTCGCTGGCGATCCGCCATCATCTCGACGATGCGCTGGCGCGCCGGGGAACGCCGTTTCGCCCCGCCGTCGAATCGAGTTCGCTGGAATTCCTGCGCAACCTCGCCCTGCGCGAGGATGTGGTGAGCCTGCAGGTGCCGAGCGGCATCCCCAATGACCAGCGCCTCGTCAGCCGGCCCATCGACGAGCGCGACCTCTCTCCCATGACCCTGATTCTCGGCCAGCTGCGCGGGCGGATGCTGCCCGTGGCCGCCGCGAAATTCGCCGACGGCCTCGCCGCGAGCCTCAACGACCGCTACGGCGCGGCGTGACTTGTTCAGGCGGCATTCCGGTTCGTACTCTATACAGACGGCGTCATTGCCGAGAGACCGTCCAAACCATCCCCCCTCATCCGGAGGTGCCGCGCAGCGGCCTCGAAGCTCGAAGGAGGCCTCCAGAGACCTTCGCGCGAACTGGAACCCTCCTTCGAGGCCTTCGCTCCGCTACGGCACCTCACGATGAGGGTTACCGGATTCACACATCTGCTCGAAGGCTGTTCGCTCCATCCAAGAGGGTTCGACATGAGGCGCGACGGGCTCCCTCTCCTGGAAGGAGAGGGTTGGGGTGAGGTGTGGTCCATCTTCGGAAAACTCACACACCTCACCCTGTCCCTCTCCTTCCAGGAGAGGGGACCCGCGCGGCCCGCGACATGTGCGAATGCCGTTGAGATGAGGGGAAGGGTCGGGACAATCATGGCGATGGCGCTGCCATCCTTTCACAGGGACTAATCGCTTCCATGCATGCCGACGCCTTTCTCACCGCCGCCGAGAATCTCCCCGTGGCGGATCTCGATGCCCTCACCGATGGTGGCGGGCTCGTCGTCGTCGCTCCGCATCCGGATGACGAGAGCCTCGGATGCGGCGGCCTGATCGCCGAGGCCTGCGCGCGCGGACGCGACGTGCGGCTCGTCATCGTCAGCGACGGCTGCGGCTCGCACACCCATTCCGCCCTCTATCCGCCGCTCCGCCTGCGGGCGCTGCGCGAGGAGGAGACGCTGGAAGCGGTGGCGGCGCTCGGCCTCGCTCCCGCCAACGTCACGTTCCTGCGCCTGCCCGATGCGGGGGTGCCGAGCCGCGGCCCCGAAGCGCAGGCGGCGGCGGATGTGGTGGCGTCCGTGGCCAAAGAGAGCGGGGCCGGCGCGGTCTGCGTGACCTGGGCGCACGATCCCCATTGCGATCATCAGGCGGCGGCCGCCATCGTGAGGCTCGCCCAGCCGAAGCTCGGCGCGACGAAGGCCTTCGCCTATCCGGTCTGGGGCTGGACCCTGCCGCAGGGCACGGAAGTCGGCGGTCCTCCGTCGGGCTACCGCGTCGATGTCAGCGCGCATGTGGCGGCCAAAGCACGGGCCGTGGCGGCGCATCGTTCGCAGACCACCGACCTCATCTCCGACGACCCGACGGGTTTTCGCCTCGCGCCGGAGATGATCGCGCGCTTCCTCGGCCCCTACGAGATCTTCGTCTCCATGCCGGCGGACGCTGCGTGAGCGCCACCATCATCACCCTGAACAAGGGCCGCGACGCGCATCTGGCGCGCCTTCTCGAAGGGCTCGGCCGGGGAACGCATCCGGCCGAATGCATCGTGGTGGAGATGGGGGCGAACCCCGCCCCCCTCCCCGATCACGGTTTTCCCATCCGCCGCATCGACTTGCCGAGCGGAGGTCTGCCGCTCGCCCGGGCCCGCAACGCCGGACGCCGCGCGGCTTGCGGCGATCATCTGATCTTCCTCGATGTGGATTGCATTCCCTCGGGCGATCTCGTCGCGAGCCTCGACGCGGATCTCGGCCAAGCCGACGGGCTGATCTGCTGCGAGGTGAGCTACCTGCCGGCGCGGGCCGTCGACGATGGCTGGACCGAGGCGGGGTTGCGCGCGTCGGGCCATACCCATCCGGTGCGGAGCTTCCCGGCTGCAGGCCTTGCCCGTACCGACAATCCCGGCCTGTTCTGGTCCCTCGCCTTCGGTGTCCGGGCCACGACCTTCGACCGGATCGGCGGGTTCGACGAAGCCTTCGACGGCTACGGCGCCGAGGATACCGACCTCGCCTTCCGGGCCGATGCCGCCGGCATCCCGATCCTGTTCAGCGCGGGCGGCCACGCCTTCCACCAGTATCACGGGGCCTTCGACCCGCCGCTCCAGCATCTTTCCGACATCATCGCCAACGCCACCCGCTTCCATGCCCGGCACGGACTCTGGCCCATGGACGGCTGGCTCGATGCCTTCGCGCGGTTGGGCTTGCTGCCGCCGAATTGGCACGAGGCCCCGACGATCCTGCGCATGCCGACCGCGGACGAGATGGAAGCCGCGCGGGTGCCGCTGGACCGGCCATTTTAGGTATTGGTGTAGAACCGCTGGCGGCTTTGCTTTCAGACGTGGAGGGCTGGTTCATCCCACCCTTCACCTTATCCTAATGCGCCGGAGCGTAGCGGAGGCTTTGAGGGAGCCCTCCAGTGGCCGATGCGGTCCCTGGAAGCCTCCTTCGAGGCCGCTCCGCGGCGCCTCAGGGTGAGGCGGAGGATTGGACCAACACCTCAAACAGGCATTAAATCCGAGGCGTGCGACGCCGCTCGATTCCCTGAATCACATCCTCGATGATCGCGACCGTGCGGCCGATGGCGTCGGCTTGAACCAGCCCGCCGATCACCGCCGGATCGAGCGCGAGGCCCGCTTGAATCAAAGCCGGCCAGTCCGAGGCGTCGGGCCATTCCATGCGGACGATGGCCGCGCCGAGTTTCGCCAAAGCCTCCGCTTTCGCCGTCTGCTCGTCGAAGGCGCGGGGTTCCGGCAGGCAGAGGAAGCGCTTGGCCCGCGTGGCCACCGCCGCGACGACGCCGTCGCCGCCGCCGCCGACCACCAGGGCGGCGCGGTCAAGATAGGGGCCGGTCTCGGCGACCCAGCCATGGAGATGCAGGTTCGGCGGGAGATCGGCGGTCGGTGACTCCACCGGGCCGAGAACGTGCCAGTGCCGGTCGGGAACGGCACGCGCGGCGGCCGCGAGGTCGGAGACCGAGCCGCCGGCCCCGCCTCGCCCGTAGATCACCGCAATGGAGCCGTCTTCCGACGCGCCAGCCTTGGGGGCATCGGCCAGGAAGCCGGCATAGAGGGTCTTCGCCCGCACCCAGTCCGGCGTTCCGGCGGTCTCGATCGCGGGCGGGTTGAAGGCGAGGAGGCGCTCCGCCGAGCGGAAGCCTTCGAGATGCGGCGTGTCGGTGCGGTTTCCGGCCAGCCTCACCACGAGGGTCGGCACCGAGAGGAGACGCGCGAGGAGCGTCACCTCCACCGACACGTCGACGATGAGCAGGGCCGGATCGTGCTCGGCCATCCAGGCGGCGAGCATCCCCATCCGGGCGCGGATGCGATCGATCCCCACAGGGACATAATGAAAGCAGCCCGGCCGGATCGCCTCGCCGTCCTGGCCGTCGAAGCCGGTGAGGCGGTCGTCGGGCAAATCTAGGATCGCCCCGTTGGCACGCGAGGTGTCGATCTCGGCAAATGTGCCGATGAGGGTCACGGGCCGGTCCAGGCGAGCGGCGATGAGGTTCGCCCGCTGCCAGTGACCGGCACCCTGATGGTGGACGTAGTAGCCGACGGGACGCCGGCGCGCCGCCGCCTCGCTCACGCGACGCGCGCCGTACGCCTGTCGATCAGCCGGGCGAGCAGGGCATCGAGCCCCGCGATGGCCTCGTCGAGGGGGACATGGGCCGGCTCCGGCCCGATCTCGCCGACCCGCTCTCCCACGCGCTCCGCGAAAGCGATGGCGTTGACGCAGGTCCCCGGTTGGATCGCGGCGATGTCCTCCGCCGATACGCCGAGCGCGCGCAAGCCGGCTTCCGGGCCGCCCTTGGCGCTCCAGGCGAGGCGGAACGCGCGCTGGCGCTCGATCACGGCGAGCCAGTGGCTGGCGGGCGGAAGGCGATACTCTTCCTCGCCGGCGACGACGCGGGCGCGGCGAGCCATCTCGGTGGCCATCCCGCCGGTGACCCGGCCGGTGCCGCGATCGGACACCGAGATCGAGACATGGGGGCAATGGCGGACGCGGCCACCCGCAAGGCGGACCTTGGCGACCAGCGCGTTGTCCTCGCCGCAAGGGATCGCGGGCAGCCCGCCGACTTCCCGGTAGAGCGCGGCGCGAAGCGCCAGGCTCGCCGCCACATGGTCGCCGTGGCGGGGCGCCGGATCGTGGGCCGGCGGATCGATGGCCTCTTCGAGGGCGCGCACCGCGACCCAGTATCGTTCGATCCGGCGATGGAGCGCGTGGATCTCCGGGTCCCGGTTCTCGCTCTCCTCCGTCTCGATGACGAGACGGCCGCCCACGAGTTCGGAATGTTCCAGGGCCGCCAGATTGGCGCGGGCCCAGCCGGGCGCGGCGACGGCGTCGGCGTCGGTGCTGAGAAGAACGGCATCCTCGACGCCGTCGGAATCCAGCCAGTCGGCCCCCGCATCCAGCGCCATCCGGCGCGCGGTGCCCACATGGGCCACCTCACGCGGCACCACCGCTTCGATCACCCGGAGATCGAGATGGCGCGTCTCGCCGTTGCGCTCCATCTCGCGGATCAGCGACACCGTTTCGTCGGTGCAGTTATTGGCCAGGATCACGACACGCAGCAGCGCGCCGTCTCCCGACCCTATCTGCCGGTCGAGGGAACGCACGAGGCGCGGCATCACCTCGGCTTCGTTGCGGGCGGGCACGCAGACGACGGCCCGGCCGAGGGAGAGCGGGTTGTTACGCATTGTCGAGAAGCGATGCGCGAGCGCCGGCCGGGACCGGACGGACGGAGACGGGGGTCGACCAGCGGCGGATTTCGGCATGGTACATCGCCTCGTAGCGGTCGGTCATGGTGTCGGCGTCGAAGAGGTGCTCGGCCCGGCGGCGGCAATCGTGCCGGTCGAGGCGGATGGCGCGGGCGAGTGCACGGCCGAGATCCACCGGATCGTCGGCGACGGCGAGAACGCCCGACGTCTCGTCCAGGATGTCGGGGATGGCGCCGCGCGCGAAGGCCGCGACCGGCGTGCCGCAGGCCAGGAACTCCGCCAGCACGAGGCCGAACGGTTCTTCCCAGCGCGGCGTGCACAGGGCCACATGCGCCTCGCCGACGCGGCGGGCGAGTTCGGCATGGCCGAGATGGCCGAGATAGGTGATGTCCGGGCCGAGGCGGGGCGCGATCTCGGCGTCCCAATAGGCGCGGTTGCTCTGCGGACCGGCGAATTTCAGGGGGATGCCGGCGACACGGGCGGCATCGATGGCCAGATGCGGCCCCTTCTCGGGGACGAGGCGTCCCATCCAGATCGCATGGGGCTCGCCCTTGGGGACGGGCGAATAGGCGAAGGCGTCGAGATCGATGCCGTTGCCGATCACCAGCGGCTCGTCGATGAGCGGCAGCCACTCGCGCGCCAGGGATTCCGAGACGGCGGCGAAGGTCATGTCGTCCGCCCGTGCCTTCACGCCGCGCACGAAGGGCTCGAAGGGCGGCGTGTGCAACGCCGTCACCATCGGCGCGCCGAGGTCGCGGGCGCGCAGCAACGGCAGGTAATGCAGGCTGTTGTTGTGGATGATGTCGAAGTCGCCGCGCGCCACATCCGCCACCATCGCCTCGTAGGCGGCGAGCTCGGCGCGGTCGATCCGCAGGGCGGATTCGTCGTCGACGGCGCTGCCGGTGGGCGGGCAGACCGCCTTCAGGCATCCGCGCGCATCCGACCCTTCGGAGGCGTAGAGCGTCACGCTGTGCCCGCGGGCACGCAGGGTGCTCGCGAGCAGATGCGTGTGCATCTCGAGCCCTCCCGAGAAGGGCTGGGCGATGGGATATTTGAGGTGGGCGAGGAGGGCGATCTTCACGGGGCTGCAGACATCACTTCTCGAGTGTCCTACGCCGCGAATGACGCGGCCGACGGACACTGGAATGCCCCCGCGGTCCCGTTCGACGCGACAGTAAGGCCGGCAAGGCCTCTACCGTGCTCATTTAGGATGACACAGGTGAACGTCGCCCGAACGAGGTCGGCAATATGCCGATTGTCCGAACCCGTACCATCCGGCCCACCGAATCTCAGCGTGCGAGCCGCCGGTGCTCCTGGGTCAGGCCGTCATAGCCCCAAGACTCGGCCGCGATTTCCTGGACCACCACATAGGTCGCCAGCGGCAACCCATCCCCCAGCACCCGATGCAGCAGGGCATTGGCCTCCGCGATGAAGCGGGCCTTCTGTTCGGTATCGTTGGTGCCCGCCGTCACGGCCGCCTGAATATGGGCGGCGCAGCCCAGCGGTCGGGCTGCCACCTGCCATCCCTGCAGCGGAACCTCCTCGACCAGCACCGACGTCAGGTCGGCGTTCTTGCCGAGCACCCCGGCCATCAGCTCCGTCACGCCGCGATGCAGGCTGTCGAACTGCTCCGCAGCGATGGCCGGACCGGCGATCTTCACATTCACGAATGGCATCAGGTCTTCCTCCCCTTCGGATCGCGGACGCTCCGCGATTGACGGTCGGATGGTGACCCCTCAAGATGGTTTGGAAAATCTCGTAATTCTGAAGCATCCGTTCGGAAAACTTCAATGGTCCTACCGGTCAACCTCGATATGGACGTGTTGCGGTCCTTCTTGGTCGGGATCGATCTCGGCAGCTTCGCCAAGGCCGCCTCGCGTCTCGGCCGTTCGCCTTCCGCGATCAGCCTGCAATTGCGCAAGCTCGAAGATCAGGTCGGCCAGCAACTCGTGCAGAAGCACGGGCGCGGGCTCGTCCTCACCGAGGCGGGCGAGATGATGCTGGGCTATGCCCGCAGGCTGCTCGACCTGAACGATGCCGCCGTGAGCGCCCTCGGCTCGCCAGCCCTCACGGGTAGCGTTCGCATCGGCCTGCCCCAGGATTTCGCCGAGACCTGGCTGCCGGAGACGCTCGGCCGTTTCGCGCACCTGCATCCCGGCGTCAGGATCGACGCCCATGTGGATCGAAACGCCATCCTGCGCCCTTGCCTGGAGGCCGGGGAGCTCGACCTCGCTCTTCTCTGGGACGAGGATCGCGTCGAGCGGGATGGCACCGTCATCGGAACCCTGCCGATGGCCTGGATCGGGCCACGCCACGGCATCGTGCATAGCGCGGACCGTCCACTCCCGCTGATCCTGTTCGGATCGCCCTGCATCTTCCGGCACGCGGCCCTCGAAGCGCTCGACGCGGCCTGTATTCCCTGGCGGATCTCGTTCAGCAGTCCGGGGCTCGCGGGCCTGTGGGCGGCTGTCTCGGCTGGGCTCGGCCTGACCGTGCGCACGCCCCATGGCCTGCCTGTCTCCCTCGAGGCGCTCGATCCCTTAAACGCGGGCCTGCCACCTCTGCCCTCCCTCTCGTTGCGGCTGCTCACGGCGCCGGCGGTGAAAAATCCAGCGGTAGAACGCCTGGCAAGTCTTCTGCGCGAGGTTCTGACCGATACGATAGACGTCAAGAACCACCAAATAACAGCATGATTCGACTATGGTTTCGAGCCCTGAACCATTAATGGAGCCGGCTTTTGTGCGGCGCAAAACAATTCTCGAAACAACCGTCAGAGCGCTGCAGGAAATGGTGGCCGACGTTACGCATGACCTGCAATTTTGTCCTTATAAATGCGGGACAATCCGGAAAAATATTGGAACGAATGACGCATGCCATCCATTACGACATGAGAAATACTTCCTGGAGGAACAGATGCGACAGATTTCCAAGCTCATCGGCGCCGGCGCCATCGTGATGTTCAGCTCCGCCATGGCTCTTGCCGCTCCCTGTGCCACCGGATCCACGGCGGATGGGAAGGCGGCCATGAACGACAAGAGCTCGAAGGTCGATCCCGGCGCGACCGGCAATGTCAGCCCCGGCGCGAAGGCCGAGTCGCCCGGTACGGTCGGCGCCATGAACAATGTCGGTGCCAACACCGCGACCTCGGCCTCGGACGTCGCCAAGCAGCAGGACGGCAAGCCCACCGCGGCGGATGCCGCGAAAGGCTGCTGAACGCCCCTTCACCGATCGTCAGGACGCCCGCCCGGTTCGACCGCGGCGGGCGTTCCGCGTTCTGGGCAGCGTCCCGGCGTCTGAAAGGGTCGATTTCGTCAAAAAGCACCGCTTCAGCCAAAGGACCGGTGTTCTGTATGTAAACATACACAAATCAAGGCGAAATAACGGCCAGGGAACTCATCACGAAAGCGCTGTGAGATAAGTCGAGATGAAGCCTTGCTTAAGCTTAACTCACGCGTACAACGAATAATGTCCGAATCGCTTCATCGCGCACGGGTCGGATTCTAGGTCGAGGCAACGCGTGAGACATTGGACCATCCTGGGCGCCGTATCGTGATCCGGTTTTCCGAACAGGAGCGGATCGCCTCGGAGATCGCCCGCACCGTCGACGGACCGGACCCTTTCGCCGCGGCCCTCCGGGCCACGCGGATGCCGATGGTCATCGCCGACCCGAACCTGCCGGACATCCCCATCGTCTTCGTGAATGCCGCTTTCGAGCGCGCCACCGGCTACTCCCGCGACGAAATCCTCGGCCGGAACTGCCGGTTCCTTCAGGGCCCGAAGACCGATCCGGCGGCCGTTGCCCGCATTCGCGATGCCATCGACAGAGCCGTTCCGATCGAGATCGACCTGCTCAACCATCGCAAGAGCGGAGAGGTCTTCTGGAACCGCCTCCTCATCGCGCCAGTCTTCGATTCCCAACGCAAGGTGGCGTATTTCTTCGCCTCGCAATACGACGTGACCTTGGAGAAGGACCGTCTGGTCCGGTTGCAGAACGACCACGACGCGCTGGAGGCCGAGGTTGAGCGCCGCACCGTCGCGCTTCGCCGCAGCGAGACGAATCTGCGCTTCGCGCTCACCGCCGGCCAGATCGGCTCATGGAGCCTGGATCTCGTCGCGATGACGCTGGAGACGTCCGACCACTTCCGGGCGAATTTCGGTCGGGATCCCGATGAGCCGTTCAGCTACGGCGAGATGAGCGCCGCGATCCATCCCGGCGACCGCGAACGGATGAAGGCGCAGATGCGCCGATCCATCGAGCAGAACATCGATTACGATATCGAGTACCGGGTCGTCACGCCGTCCGGTGACCTGCGCTGGGTCCATATCCGCGGGCAGACCGTCTACCGTCCCGATGGAACGCCCGTCAGCATGGCCGGAGTCTCCCTCGACATCACCGCGCGCAAGCACGCGGAAGAGCATCGCTCGCTCCTCGCCGGCGAATTGACCCATCGGGTGAAGAACACCCTCACCCTGATCCAGTCGATCATCCGCCAGACCCTGCGAACCGCCCCCACCCTGGAGGAGGCGGGCCGGTCCCTCGAAGCCCGGGTGGTGTCGCTTGCCGCGGCGAACGATGTGCTGACCGAGGAGGCCTGGGACAGCGCCTCCATCGCCGACATCGCCGAACGCGCCCTCGCCCCGTTCCAGAGCAAGGGGCGGGAGCGCGTGCATGTCGAGGGCGGCGAGATCAGGCTGCCGCCGCGCGGTGCCCTGGCGCTCGCCATGGCGCTGCACGAACTCGCCACCAACGCGGTGAAATACGGGGCCCTGTCCAACGATACCGGCCTGGTCCGGCTGTCCTGGACCCTCCTCGACGACACGGCGTCCTTTTCCTTCCGCGTTCTCTGGCAGGAGACAGGCGGTCCTCCGGTGGCCGTGCCGACACGAAAGGGCTTCGGATCGCGGCTGATCGAGCGGGCTCTGGCACAGGAAATCGACGGCACGGCGAAGATCTCGTACCGGCCGGAGGGTATTCTCTTCGTGGCCGAAGGCATCCTGCCGGGACATCCGCAGGATGAGGGCGAGTCTCCGGGCTCCGCTTGACCCGCTGGTTCTGAAGCTCGAAGGAAGTCGCACGGCAAGCGCGACGACGGAGACGAGCATGGCCACACGCGGTTTCACGGGACGACGGCCACCGGAGGCGACGCAGGAGCGGCTTCCGCCGGGCCAGTATCTCGAACAGGACTTTCCCGTCCTGCAGATCGGTCCGAACCCGCGCATCGACATGGACAGCTGGAGCTTCACCCTGCGTGAGGGCTCGCGGCCCATCAAGAGCTGGAATTGGGACGAGTTCTCCGCCCTGCCCCGGACCTCCTGGCGCGGCGACATCCACTGCGTGACGAAATGGTCGAAGTTCGACACCGGCTGGGAGGGCGTCAGCATCGACGACATCCTTGCGGCGGCGGGGATCTCGGCACCGACGGAATACCTGCTCGCCGAAGGCTACGACGATTACACCACCAACGTGCCGGTCGCCGATCTTGCCGGCCCCAAGGCCATGGTGGCGACCCATTACGAGGGGCAGCCGATCGAACCCGACCATGGCGGCCCGGCCCGGCTCTTGGTGCCGCACCTGTATTTCTGGAAGAGCGCCAAATGGGTGAAGGGCCTGCGCTTCACCAAGAAGGACGAGGGCGGCTTCTGGGAACTGCGCGGCTACCACATGTACGGCGATCCCTGGCGTGAGCAGCGCTTCACCGGTGATTGATCCGGCGGCACGGCCCCTCCCCTGGCAACAAGCCACCCTCCTCGCCATCAAGCCGGTGACGCGGCGGGTGAAGAGCTACCGGTTCCGGACCGCTTTCGACCGGCCGATGCTGGCCGGACAGCATGTGGACGTGCGCCTGACGGCACCCGACGGCTACCAGGCCCAGCGCAGCTACTCCATCGCCTCGGCGCCGGGCACGGACGAAACCATCGAACTGATGATCGAGGGCCTGCCCGAAGGCGAGGTTTCGGGCTTCTTCGATTCCGTGGCGGAGATCGGCGACACGATCGAGCTGCGCGGCCCCATCGGCGGCTCGTTCGTCTGGCGCCCGGAGGATGGCGGCCCCCTCCTCCTCGTCGGCGGCGGGTCCGGCGTCGTACCGCTGCTGGCGATGCTGCGCCACCGCGCGGCGGCGGCGCCTCACGTGCCCGCCCTGCTACTCTACTCGGTGCGAGAGGCGGATGAAGCGATCGCCGCGGAGGAACTGGCTGTCCGCGCCCGTGACGAGGCGCATTTCGACCTGATGCTCAATCTGACGCGCGCCGGTGGCCGCCGGATCGACGGGGCGATGATCGGCGAAGCGTTGGGCAAGCTCGGGTCTCCGCGCCACGTCTATATCTGCGGCGGAAACGCCTTCGTCGGCAACGCGGCGGACCTGCTCCTCGATGCCGGGTTGGAACCGGGACGCATCAGGACCGAACGTTTCGGCGGCTGAGCGCACAGGCAAACGCTGGCGGGCCGGGGGCGCCCTACGCCCAATGGCGCGCCCACAATGCCACGCCCCCACCGACGGCGAGGGCCAGGAGCGGGGTCACCACAACGGCGACGAATTAGGATCTCGGTCATGGCTTGAGGCCTTTCAGGACCATGCGCGCTAGGGCGTGAAGCCGGACGCTGCATCTCAGGACGATTGCGACGCTCAGCAGAAGGGTCAACGGGCCGACGCCCCGCCCTCAGGCCTACGATAGTCACACATCCCACAGGAGACGCGGGTCTCCTCTCCCGGAAGGAGAGGGACAGGGTGAGGTGTGTGAGCTTTTCGGAGATGGACCGCACCTCACCCCAGCCCTCTCCTTCCAGGCAGGGCGATCGCATATGCCGATTTGCCTGTCAGAAACCCGCTGGCACCACCCCGTCATCCCGGGTCCGCGCAGCGGAGCCCGGGATCCAGAAACACAAGTGGTGCAGGACTTTACACTGTCGGCGGCTCTGGATTGCACGCCTCTGGCGCGGCCCTCCGGGTCCGGGCTCGCCTGTGGCGACCTGGAATGACGGCGTGGTGTCATATGCGATCGCCCTCTCCTTCCAGGAGAGGGAGCACGTCGCGCTTCGGGTTGAACCCTCTCGGATGAAGGAAAAGCCAGCGGGGAGATGTGGGAATCCGGTAGCCCTCACGCCTTGGCCCCGACCAGCCGATCCGCCACCTCCTCGGCCAGCGACAGGCTCGATGTGAGGCCGGGGCTCTCGATTCCGAACAGGTGGACGAGGTGCGGCAGGCCGTGCTCGGCCGGCCCGTCGATGAGGAAATCCGCCGCCGCCTCGCCCCGCCCGGTGAGTTTAGGGCGGATACCGGCGTAATCCGGCGTCAGCGCATCCTTAGGCAGTCCCGGCCAATAGCGCCGGATGGCATGGGCGAAGACCTCAGTGCGGGCCGGATCGACCGCGTAGTCCGGCGCGTCAACCCACTCCACATCCGGCCCGAAGCGCATCCGACCGGCGAGGTCGAGGGTGAGATGGATGCCGAGCCCGCCCTCCATCGGGGCGGGATAGATCAGCCGCGAGAAGGCCGGACGGCCGAGGCACCCGAAATAGCTGCCCTTGGCGAGGACCTGCCTCGGGATGCGCTCGCCCGGATAGGGCTCGACCGCCCGCGCCACGGCCTGCGCGCCGAGGCCGGCGGCATTGACGACGGCGTCGAAGGACAAGTCCTCGCCACAGACCTCCACTTGCCAGCCCCCGGAATCGCGCCGGATCGCGCCGACCTGAGTATGGAAGGCGATGGCCCCGCCGGCATCCTCGATATCCCCCTGCAGGGCGAGCATCAGGCCGTGGCTGTCGACGATGCCGGTCTCGGGCGAATGCAATGCCGCGACGCAGGCGAGGTTCGGCTCCAGGGCGCAGGCCTCCCGGCCCTCGATGAAGGCGAGGCCCTCGACGCCATTGGCCCGGCCGCGTTCGGCGATTCCCTCCAAGGCGGCCCGCTCGGGCTCGGAGGTGGCGACGATGAGCTTGCCCGGACGCGCATGGGGCACGCCGTGGCCCCGGCAGAACTCGTAGAGCATCCGGCGGCCACGCGTGCAGTGCCGCGCCCGCAGGGAGCCGGCGGGATAGTACATGCCGCCATGGATGACCTCGGAACTGCGTGACGACACGCCGGTCCCGATGGCCCCCTCGGCCTCGGCGACGATGACGGAATGCCCGCGCCGGCCGAGGGCCCGCGCCACCGCGAGGCCGACGATTCCTGCGCCGATGACGAGCATGTCCATCTAAGGTCCTGCCTGACAGTCTTCTTTGGCCCCATGCACCAGGGCCTCCCTTAGCAGGTCCCAGGGTACGACGGGGATGGGGCTTCTCGAAAGGCCCCGGCCGGCCGTTGGAATCACCGACCATTCTGGTCCGCCGACCCGATGCTACCGCCGGGCGGGAGATCGACGCCAGAAGCCAGTGAACACGTCCCTGACGCTTTGGGTCAGAGGGATTTCGATCTGACGATGCACGATCCAGGCAAGAATTCCGGCGAGCGCCACTGCACCGACAAAGGCGGCCAACCTCAAATACAGGCTCTGCGGATCGAAAGCTTTGAAGACGATCTTCTCGCAGAGTTGATAGGACAGGAAATGCGTCAGGTATAGCGCGTAGCTGCTGTTGCCCTGTTCTATGGCAAAGGCGGTTTTCGAGACGACGCCCTTGGTCTCCAGCAAGATCGCGGCGAGGACGAGTGAAGCTGCCGGCAGACCGAGGCCGATAAAGCGGGGAACGGTCGGCCAAAGAAACTCCGCCGCCAGCAAAAGACCGAAACTGGCAAGGCCCAAGGTGCCGATCATCGGGACGTTGAAGAGGCTCGTCAGAATCGCGACGTGTCGCGCGATGTAATAGATCCATATGCCTGCGACGAACTCGAGTATGATCGGGTCCGTATAAAACCGGCCGAGCGCATCCTCGGGGCGAAACATCGCTCCGAGGATCACGAGCGCGACCATGGTGAGGCTGAGACAAAGGTATCGATTTAATTCCGTCTGAATGTACAGGCTCAGACAAAAGAGGCAATAAAAGAAGATTTCGTAATTGAGCGTCCATCCGAGGAACAATACCGGCTGGATCAAACCGTTCGATTTCTCAAACGGAATGAACGCCAGCGACATGAGCAGCTGCGCCGGCCCGGCATCGACGCTGCGGAATAGAAAGGGCATCGATAGGGCCGTGAGAAAGACAGCGATTGTCATGAACCAGTATAGGGGAAGGACGCGAACCAGTCGTTTGACGATGAATTGACGTGGGCTCACGTTCCGGCCGTCGGTGGTGTAGGCCATCACGAACCCGCTTATCACAAAGAATATATCGACGCCCCAAGCCCCCATTGAATATTTCAGATCACCGAAAAGCAAGATTTGGCAGTGAAAGCCAACAACGAGATAGGCCGCGATCGCCCTCAATGTCTGGACATTGTATATCATCGGATCGTCTCCACTGAGATGATATGAACGATCGTTCGACGCTATCCAGGCGATTGCGTTTGACTGCTCCGATGGGAAGCGCACCGCCACCATCATCACTGCCGCGCGTTCTTCGAGAAAGTGCGCATCGGGGCTATCTCGGTCTTTAGCGAAGTAGCATCCGCCAATGCGGACGGCGGCAAAGCCCGCCGTCACTGGCATTCGCGGCCACTGCCACCTCGGCGAGATCCGCCACGCCACATAGCCGCCGCCATGGTCGCGATTGCGAAGGGCCGGGCTCAGGCGGTCGCGCACCAAGGGGTTCCGGGACCTCGGCGGAAGGGAAGCGGCATCCTGTGCGAGAGCCCCGTTTCCGTCCGGTAGTAATCATCCGCCACAATGCACGCACCGGCATACGACCCGCTTTTCAGGCGAGACCGGCGAACCTCGCGCCAATGATCGAAAATCATCCGTGACACATTTTGAACAAGATCTGCTCACTAAGATTTGTTGTGACAATAAAGAACTAGAATACTGAAGTGTACCGATCTGTACATTTGCCAATTGGCACAGAGGAAGTTCTTCTTAGTGCCGGCTGGTAATTCGTACGATCCGATTATTCGCTCATCAGTGCGACAATAATCTTGGGAATAGTGTCGGCAAACAACGCCGATGCTCATGGGGATCCGTGGCCAAAACAGCAGCGGATTGAGAGGGTCGGCATCAGGACCGGCCGCAGACACAACTGGAAATTGAATGCAGCATTCGCAACATCACGTCGCATCGTGCGACGACGCGCGTTCCGCCTCCGACACGGGCCTGGGGTCGAGCCCGATATCCGACGTCGTTTCGGGACTTGCCGACGGCAGCGTCTCAAGCACGGTTCCGGTCATCGACAGCGCGGAACCCGTCTCCGACGTCCCTGTGGTGGTGGAGTCAGACGCCGGGGCGACATCCGCATCCAGCGCCAGCGCGGCTCCGTTGACACGCCATGATGGGACGATCGTCGCCAAGGAAGGCGATGTCATTCGCAACCTCGACATCTATGTCGATAGCGGTCCCGGCATCAATATCGACAACGTAAACAATGTGACGGTCGAGAACGTCCGCATCCATATCAATGGAAACGGCGGCACCGAGGAAGGCGCCGGCATCCGCATCATGCGGGGCAACAACGTCGATATCCAGAACGTGGAGGTCTTCAACGAAGGCGCACCCGAGACGGGCGCAGAGCGGACCCCGGACCATTACGGGATTTCGGCCTTCGAGGCCGAGGCTCTGAGCGTGACGAACGCGACGTTCCACGACACCTCGACGGGCGTCCTCGTGCAATATTCGCCGGGCGCCACACTCGACGGCATCGAAGGCTACGATATGCGCGGGCCCTTCCCTCGCGGACAGCTCGTACAATTCGGCGAGTCGCCGGACAGCAGCCTCAACAACTTCTACGTCCACAACGATCCGAAGGTCGCTTGGACCGAGGACAACATCTCGGTTTACTACAGCGACAACGTCACCGTCTCGAACGGCGTGATCGACGGCAACAATTCGCCGAGCGGTCAGGGAGTCATCTTCGAGGGGTCGAACAACGGCACCGCCCGCAACATCGATACGATCCATATGGGCAACGGCGCGTTCGCGGATTACGGCCAGAACAACACCTTCGATTCCACACGCTCCTTCGACAACATCGCAGAGGACCAGGGACGGGGAAATCCTCTCTCGAACGCGCTGCTCTGGGGCGTGAACGAGAATACGGTGGTGACCAATTCCTCGTACCAGAATGCGGGAAATCCGGGCAACATCGTCTGGGGAGAGGGCAATATCGGCGCCGGCATCGACGTCACCGAAGTGAACGGCCAGACGCCCATGGCCCATTACACGAACGCGTTCAGCGAAGGTTTCTCGGGTTCGGTGCCCGAGGTCGACACTCCGGCTCCCATCCCCGAGGGGCCGGATGTGGTGGTGCCCGACATCGGAGCGACGCCCTCGCCCGAAGAACCCCCGGTCGTCGCGCAGCCATCCGAGCCGGCACCCGTGGACGAGCCCCCGACCGAGGGCGGCAACGCTCCTCTCACGCGCCATGACGGGACGATCGTCGCCCAGGAAGGCGATGTCATTCGGGACATGGATATCTACGTCGATAGCGGTCCCGGCATCGACATCGATCGCGTGGACAATGTGACGGTCGAGAATGTCCGCATCCATTTCAATGGAAACGGCGGCACCGAGGAAGGCGCCGGCATCCGCGTCATGGATGGTGACAACGTCGATATCCAGAACGTGGAGGTCTTCAACGAGGGCGCACCCGAGACGGGCGCCGAACGGACCCCGGACCATTACGGGATCTCGGCCTTCGAAGCCGACGACCTGAGCGTAACGAACGCGACCTTCCACGACACCTCGACGGGCGTGCTCATCCAATACTCGCCGGGTGCGGAACTGGAGAACATCGAAGGCTACGATATGCGCGGGCCCTTCCCCCGCGGACAGCTCGTGCAGATGGGCCAGTCGCCGGACAGCAGCCTCAACAACTTCTACGTCCACAACGACCCGAACGTCGCTTGGACCGAGGACAACATCTCGATCTACTACAGCGACAACGTCACCGTCTCGAACGGCGTGATCGACGGCAACAATTCGCCGAGCGGTCAGGGAGTCATCTTCGAGGGGTCGAACAACGGTACCGTCCGCAACGTCGATACGATCCATATGGGCAACGGTGCGTTCGCGGATTACGGCCAGAACAACACCTTCGACTTCACGCGCTCCTTCGACAACATCGCGTCGGATCAGGGACGGGGAGATCCTCTCTCGAACGCGCTGCTCTGGGGCGTGAACGAAAATACGGTGGTGACCAATTCCTCGTACCAGAATGCGGGAAATCCGGGCAACATCGTCTGGGGAGAGGGCAATATCGGCGCCAATATCGACGTGGCCGAAGTGAACGGCCAGACGCCCATGGCCCATTTGACCAACGAGTTTACTTGGAGCTGATCCGATCCGTGTCTTCGGACAGGCTTAGGCTCGTTCGACATGCATGATGAACGATGCTCGGTGTGAACGAGCACCGAGCATCTGATCTTACACAGCCGAACTCGAAACCAATGTGGGGTCCCGACAGGCAACCGTCGGGGCCCCTTTTCGTGTCGGACGTCGTTTTGAGCGATCCGCCTTCACCGATCGTGCCCGCATTGGCCGCTTGAAAAACTTGGTCGGGAAGGGCCGCCCGGTGCCCTCGCCACGGGATGCACGCAAACCACGCTTGGAAGCATTGCAGCATGGGGCGTGGCGTCAGCGCCGCATTGCGGCTAGAAGCACACGCTCCGTAACCGAACGAGGCCGGACCCACGACCGGATGCAGCGACGTCGCCACTCAGGGTGACTCGAATCCGCAGGGTTTGCCTTGTCTGCCTGCAAGGCCTCTGCCCCGTGCCCTTTCCTACCCTGCCGGCCCCGCTCGTCCGAGCGCTCGAGGCCCGCAACTACGAAGACCCGACCCCCGTCCAGAGTGCCGTGATCGAGGCGGCGGCCCAGGGCCGCGACCTCCTCGTCTCGGCCCAGACCGGTTCCGGCAAGACCGTCGCCTATGGCCTCGCCTTCGCCGACACGCTCCTCGGCGATGCCGAGCGGCTCGATCCGCCCGGCCCGCCGCTTGCCCTCGTCATCGCCCCGACGCGCGAACTCGCTCTTCAGGTCCAGCGCGAGCTCGAATGGCTCTATGCCGAGACCGGAGCGCGCGTGATCGCCTGCGTCGGCGGCATGGACCCTCGCCGCGAGAGCCGGGCTCTCGCCGAGGGCGCCCATATCGTCGTCGGCACTCCAGGCCGCCTGCGCGACCATCTGGAGCGCCGCAACCTCGCCACCCAGAACCTGCGCGTCGCCGTCCTCGACGAGGCCGACGAGATGCTCGATCTCGGCTTCCGGGACGACCTCGAATTCATCCTCTCGGTGACCCCGAAGGAGCGGCGCACCCTGCTCTTCTCCGCGACCCTGCCGAAGGCCATCGCCAGTCTCGCCGAGCGCTACCAGAACGACGCCCTGCGCATCGCCGTGAAGGGCCAAGAGCGCGGCCATACCGACATCACCTACCGCGCCGTGCGGGTGGTGCCGCGCGAGATCGAGCACGTGGTGGTCAACACCCTGCGCTACACCGATGCGCCCACCGCCATCGTCTTCTGCAACACCCGCAACGCCGTGCGGCACCTCCAGGCGGTGCTCACCGAGCGCGGCTTCTCGGCCGTCGCCCTGTCGGGCGAGCTCGGCCAGGGCGAGCGCAACGCCGCGCTCCAGGCCCTGCGTGACGGCCGCGCCAAGGTCTGCGTCGCCACCGACGTCGCCGCCCGCGGCATCGACCTGCCGACGGTGAGCCTCGTCATCCATGCCGATCTGCCCCACGATGCCGAGGTGCTGCAGCACCGGTCCGGCCGGACGGGGCGCGCGGGCCGCAAGGGCACCAGCGTGCTGCTGATCCCGGCCTCCAAGCGCCGCCGGGCCGAGCAGATGCTGGCCATCGCCAAGGTCAATGCCGAATGGGCCGCCCCGCCCACGGCCGACGAGATCCGCCGCCTCGACGGCGAGCGTATGTGGCAGGACCCGCTCTTCACCGAGACGCCCTCCGAGGAAGACCTCGCCATGGGCGAGGCGCTGCTCGCCCAGCGCACGCCGCAGGAACTGGCCGCCGCTCTGGCCAAGATCTACCGCGCCCGCCTGCCCGAGCCCGAGGACGTGACCGATCCGGGCGCCGGCCCCGAGCGCAAGGAGCGCAAGGTCTACGACCCCGCCGATTCGGCGCGGATCGATGCGGAAGGCCCCTCGGTCTGGTTCCGGCTCAATCTCGGCCGGCGCGACAATGCCGACCCGCGCCGCCTCCTGCCGATGCTGACCCGTCGCGGCAATATCGGCCGCCAGGAGATCGGCGCCATCCGCATCTTCGACCGGGAGACCAAGTTCGAGATCCGTGGCGGCGCCGCCTCGCGCTTCGCCGCCACCTTCGCCAAGAACGGCTCGCCGGAAATACAGGTGGAGGCGCTTCTCGGCGGCGAGCCCGAGCGTGAGGCCGAGGGCCCGAAGGGGTTCAAGAGCCCCCGCGCCGCCCGCCACGAACGCGAAGCCGGCAAGAAGCCGCCGCAGCGCCGTCCGCGCTAAAAGGAACCGCGTTCCTCTCCCCCTTGTGGGGAGAGTTTAGGAGTGGGGGTGGCGCCGCTTGCCTCCGCAGCTTGAGGGTCGCCCAACCACCCCCACCTCCAACTCCTCCCCACAAGGGGGAGGAGAGCCGCGCATCCGGCAAAATGATTGCCTCCAATAGCGGCTCGCGGAGGGAGCAGGGCGCTGCTAACACCGCTCCGTCACTCGAACGATGCGGTGACGAACTGATCCATTTCGTTCGCGGGCCGGTAAGGCGTCCGGCGCAGGGTGACGGAGCGCTCGGTGAAGTCCGGGTCATCGGCCCGCAAGACCATGACCTTCCCGTCCGGTGAGACCCGGCTGAACGCGAAGAGCGAGACCGCGAGGTTGTCGAAGGCGGCTTCGGTGGACCGGAACCGGCCGGGGGCACCGTTCGCCCGCTCGAACCGGCGCAGCACCTCCCGCGCATCGAGGGAGAAGATTCGTTCGTTCCGAAAATGCGTCTCGGCATGACGCGCTTCGACCGTGACGCCATCCAACCGGCCGTTGCGATATTCCAGAAGGATGGGCCTGCGGTCCTTCTCGAGGTTCTGCCGGTCCAGGCTCGCCAGATCGGTGGCGGCTCGCCTCATGGTGGAGATGTCGGCCGCCGACAGAGATGGTCCCAACGCGGCGATCAGGCCTTCGGTATCGGCCGCCGCATCCACGCCTCGAATGAGCGGAGTCGGGATGCCGTAGACCGGGTCCGCCGCGGCGGCGACCTCCCCCGGCGTGAGACCGAAGACCAGACGGCCGATCCCGGCATGGGGCTCCGCTCGCCAGTCGACGTTCATGACCTCTCCTTCCCGCTCCATCGGATGGGCGAGCGCAGCGGCGGCCGCCAGAAGACACGCCCAGAATGCCAAACGCCATGGCAGGATTCGCGTCATGTTCGGGTCGCCTCTTCTTCGACGATCGCGCCGTCACCTTCAGTTTCGATCCCGCACATCTGCAACACGGCCTCGCGACCGTGATGCGAGGAGGCCGGAGCATGGAACCCGGCCATGATTGCCGATCCCGACATCACGCTGTGCCCTCCACCGAGGCTTGCCGTGCCCGTGCCACCGCCAGCCACACGGCCGAGACGAGGAAATAGAAAGCGCCGAAGCCGGCGTAGGGTGCGACGTCCATGATGCCGGGCGTTGCGACGTCGTTCGCCTTCGCGAGGAAAAAGAGGCCCGCTAGCGACGATTGCGCCCCACTGAGAACCATCGCCCATTGAGCGCCGCTGTTCCAGCGCCGGATGCCGGTGGCGAGCTGCAATAATCCGGAGAGGATGGCCCAGCAGCCGAACTCCGCGAGGACCGCGTGGGGGCTGAGGCCGAGGGAGAGGGCGACCGCGAGGGCGGTGACGGTGCTGATCGCGGCGTTGACGATCTGGCTGGGATTGGCTCTCCACCCGCCGCTGCGCTGCGCATCGACGAGATTGGCCGCTGCATCCCAGGCGGGATACGCCACGAGAAGGGCCGCCGCGACCGGGGATACGCTTCGTCCGACGGTCACGGCTGCGGCGACCCAGGCGGCGGCAATGCCAACACGGACGAAATAATAGGTTGTCAGCCATTGTGTCGAGGCGGGAACTGGCATGTCGATGTCCTTCTCATATGCCTGTCGCTCCGAGGATCGGCAAAGTAGCGCCAGCGCGCTGAAGGCCTTGCGGTATCCTCGATGCTCGTGAGACCTTGCCCATCGCCGCAGCGGGGAAACGTCTCCAAGGACCGCAAGTGTAATTTTTGGACCCCGCATCGGCCATGACGGATCCGCCGAAAGACTTGACCGATCGTCCGGAGATCGTTTCCGCCGGCGCGGAGAACGCGGATCTGCTGTCGCTGGTGTTGGCCCAGATTCGGCTGAACGGTGACCGGGTCCAGGCCCGCACCGTTTCGCACGGCGAACCGCTGAAACTGGACGTCGATGCGGCCCATGTTCTCGTCGTCGCCGAAGGTGTGCTTCAGGTCGGCGGAAGCGCCGGACAACCGCTCGTGCTGGATACCGGTGACCTCATGCTCCTGCCACGCGGCCCCGGGGCGGCGCGGCTCGTGGCGTCACCCGAGCCGGCGACGGTCATCGTCTGTCGGTTCTGGTTCGACCCCTACAGCCTTCGCGGCATGATCTCGGCCCTGCCGGACCTCATCCACATCCGACACGAAGAGGGGGCGGAATGGCTGGACGGCATGGTGCATTTCATGATGCGGGAGACGACCGACCCGCAGCCCGGCGCGGCCCTGATGATCTCGCGGATCATCGATCTGCTCGTGATTCGCACCCTGCGGACCTGGGTCCATCTCGGGCATACGTCCGGCTGGCTGAGCGGTCTCTCCGATGCCCGCATCGCCCGCGTGCTCAAGGCCATGCACGAGCGGCCGATGCAGCCCTGGCGTATCGACGAATTGGCAGGCCTTGCCGGCATGTCCCGCTCGGGCTTCGCCGAGCGGTTCACCGAACTCGTGGGACGCTCGCCGCTGCGATACCAGAACGAGTGGCGGCTCAGCCTCGCGCGGGACATGCTGGCGAGGCGTGAGGCACGGGTCGGCGAGATCGGGCTGCGGGTCGGCTATACGTCGGAGGCCGCGTTCAGCCGCGCCTACAAGGCCCTGTTCGGGCACCCGCCACGGGACGAAACGTAAGTCCCCGGACTGGCCATCGGCGTCCGCAGCGCGCGTCTACGGTCGCCGATCAGAACTGGTTCGGCAGGTTCTTCACGGCGTTGCCGAGGGCTTCCACGCTCTCGGCGATCTTGCGACCGGCCGGGGCGAGGGACGGCACTTTCAGGCCGAAGATTTCGCTCTGTTCGGGTTCCGGTGCCGCTGCGGGTGCCGCTGCGGGTTCGGCGCTGGCTTCCTGCACGGGCTTCGCGGGCTTGGCCGGCTTGGGCTTGGCCACCGCCACACTCGGCTTGGCGACACTGGCGGCGGGCTTCACGACCACGCTGGCGCTGGGCTTTGTAGTTTCAGCGCCGGCCTCGGCTCGGGCGGGCTCGGGCGGAAGAGATGCGAAGCTCGTGGCCGCCGAGCGTGCACGGATGGTCTGGGCCGCACTCGGGGCGATGACCGAAGCGACGCGGTTCGGCACGATGGGCGAGAGTGCGTTGGGCGGCAGAGCGAGGCTCACCGGCTCGATCGGCGGCAGCGCCTTCGGACGGGGCGCTTCTGCCTTGACGATCGAGGGAGCGGGCGTCGCTGCCGCCAGCGTCACGGGAGTATCGACCTTCGGCGGTGCTTCGACCTTGGCAGTGGCTTCGACCGGAGCGGTAAGTTGCACCTTCGACGACGCCTCGGCCTTAGCCGGCTCCTCGACGAGGGCACGCCTCTCCACGAGCTGAATGCCGGTCTCCCGGGCCGGCGCGGGTGATCCGGCTGCCGAGGCCAGGGCCGGCACGCCGTCGCGCAGGTCGGGCCAATCGGCCGCTTTGGCCTGGAGGGCCTGCGCCTTCTGCATCTGGTAGAGGTTCGGCCGCGCCACCTGCGGACCAGCGAGACTGCCCATCGCCGAATAGGCCGCGTAGGACAGGCCGGCCACGACGACGCAGCCCAACGTTCCGAGAACGACCATGCGACCGCGCGCGGCGGGCTTCGACCCAAGCTTCGACCCAGGCTTCACCGGCCTGGCCGCGACCGGCTTGTCAGCAACAACCTTGTCAGCGACGGGCTTGCGGGAGCCAGCGTCGCGCCTTTCGCTCGGGTCGATGGCAACCTGCATCATCGGGCGAGTTCTCTAACAATGGTCGAAAAAACGTTTGACCGTCACGGAATCGCGACGGCGCGGAACGGACGTGATGCCGACATTCGGGCACAAAGATGTCCTCGGACATCGTGCCAGTCACGCCCGTGTCGTCGCTCACATGTATCTGGATAAAGCATTGGCGCTTAACGCTCGGTATCCGTCGAGCACTTGCGGCCGAGCGCCATTTTCAGATGGTCGCGGCGTCGGGGTGAAACGGGCGCTGTGCGCCCCATCCCGCATGCGCGCATTCCCAGCGGATGGGTTATCGCTACAAGCGCACAGCCGCACCCGATCCATCCCGGTACGATCGACGATGACCCTATCTCCCCCCGGCCCCCCGCCTGTGGAACCGGCCAGACGCGCCTCGCCGCGCCTACGCTGGGCCTCCCTGCCGACGCGGGCACGCCTCGTCGTCCTCGTCCTCGCCATCGATCTGCTGGCGGCCGTGGTCTCGTTCAGCCTCATCGTGGTCAATGCCCGCTCGGCCGTGCAGGTCGAGATGCAGGCGACCCTCGCCAATATCGAACTGGTCGTGGCCGACACGATCGGCCTCGCGCAATCGGCCTCCCCCGCGAGCCTGCTGCGCACGCTGGAATTAAGGGTGCAGGACCTCCGCCATGTCCGCGTCGCGGTGTTCGATGCCGAGGGCGGTAAGGTCGCCCTGGCCAACCCGCGCGCGCGCCGCGAGAGCCATCTCGCCCCGCGCTGGTTCGCCGCCCTGATCGCCCCGGCACCACAGCGCGACGAGTTGCCCATCGTGGCGCAGGGCCAGCGGATCGGCACCGCGCTCATCACCACCGAACCCCTCGACGAGATCGACGAGGTCTGGGGCTACACGGTCTCCCTCTCGCTCGCGAGCCTGTGCCTCAATCTCGGGCTTCTCGGCGCCCTCTACATCGCCTTCGGCCGCGTCCTCGCTCCCCTGACGCAGCTGGCGGACGGCCTGACCCAGCTCGAGCGGCACGATTACACGGTGCGGCTCGACCCGCCCGCCTCACGCGAACTCGCCATCATCGCCGAGCGCTTCAACAGCGTCGCGGAGGCGCTCTCCGAAGCCCGCGCCGCCAATGGCCGCCTCAACCGGCAGCTTCTCACGGCGCAGGACGACGAGCGGCGGCGCACCGCGCTGGAACTCCACGACGAGTTCGGCCCCTGCCTCTTCGCGCTCGAGGCCAATGCCGCCTCGGTGACGCGGATGGCGCAGGCCGAGAGCCAGCCGGACCGGGCCAAGCTCACCGCCCGCGCCGACGAGATCAGCGCCATCGTCGGGCAGGTGCAGGGGCTGAACCGTGACCTCCTGAATCGCCTGCGCCCCCATGCCCTGGGTCAGGTGCCGCTGGCCGAGTGCCTGCAACTTCTCCTGCGGAATTTTCGCAGCCGCCATTCCGAGACGGTGTTCGAAGGCCGCTTCACCGATCTCGCCCGCGGCTACGGCGACCTCGTCGACCTCACCGTCTTCCGCTGCATCCAGGAGAGCATGACCAACGCGGTCCGGCATGGGGAGGCGCGCCATGTGATGGCGGAGGTGAGCGAGAGCCACGCCTCCGACGCGTTGCGGGTGGAGATCCGCGACGACGGCACCGGGCTGGCGGAGAAACGCACGTCCGATCTCGACGGAGGTTTCCGCGGTGGAATCGGTTTGTCGGGGATGCGAGAGCGCGTCGAAGCGCTCAGCGGCACATTTCACCTTGACAACGCGGCGCCGGGGACGGTTGTCCGGATAGTGATACCGCTCGATCCCGAGCGGACCGAGGACACGAGCCCGATCGTTTCCGTATGAACGCGTTCACACCGACATCGACCCAAGCGCCCGTCCTCGTGATCGACGATCATCCGATCGTCCTCCAGGGCTGCCGTCGCGTCCTCGAAGACGCCGGTATCGAGCGGATCGCCGAGGCGACCAGCACGGTGGCGGGCTACCGCCTGTTCTTCCGCCTGCGCCCCTCGATGGTGATCTGCGACCTGACCTTCCAGGGCAGCGGGCTCGCGGGTCTCGATCTCATTCGCCGGATGCGCAGCGCCTCGCCCGGCATTCGCATCCTGGTCTTCAGCATGCACAACGATCCGGTGATCGTATCGCGAGCGCTGGAGGCTGGGGCGCTGGGCTACGTGCTCAAGGACCACGCCTCTGTGGAATTGTACGAAGCCTTCGAGAAGGTCCGTTCCGGCCAGGTCTATCTCGACCGTCGCCTCGCCACCGAGGTCGCCATGCTGCGCACAGACCCGCGCCGTACGCCGGAATCGCAATTGACCCCGCGCGAGCAGCAGATCCTCACCCGGCTGGCCCAGGGCAAGTCCTATGGCGTCATCGCGAGCGACCTGTCGGTGAGCTACAAGACCGTCACCAACGCCTGCTCGCAGATGCGCCAGAAGCTCGGCGTGCGAACGCTGGCCGAACTCATCCATGTCGCGGTGACCCAGGCGCAGCGGCAGGGCTGAGATCGTCCTTCTCGGCAATCAGACGATGCCGTCGATCCGGCGCAGGGCCGGGACGACGAAATCGACGAAGGCGCGCACCGTCGGTCGCAGGAACTTGGCCGAGGAATAGGTCAGGAAAAGCTCGGTCGGCCGGATCTCGTGATCGCCCAGGACTCTGACCAGACGACCGCTCGCCAGATCCTCCGACACGAGCTGGACCTGCGCCGTCCCGATCCCCCGCCCCGACAGCATGGCGTCGATGAGGACGCGCGCGTTGTTGGTCGTCAGCACCGGCCTCACCGGGACTTCGACCGTCTCACCGTTCCGGCACAGGGGCAATGTATCGGCCCGGGACAGCACCGTATCGGTGACGAGGAGGCTGTGGTCGGGGAGATCGTGCGGCTCAGTGACCGAAGCGCGTTTCGCGAGATACGACGGTGCCGCGACGAGGATGCGCTGGACCAGCCCGATCCGACGCAGGATCGCCTCCTGGTCGACCGGGCGGCCCATGCGGATGGCGAGATCGAAGCCTTCGTGGATGAGATCGGCCGAGCGGTTCTCGAGGGTCAGGCGGACCGAGACGGCCGGGTGCCGATCCTGAAAGTCGGCGACGATCCGGTGGAGGCGGCTCTCTCCCAAGCAAACCGGGCCGTGCACGCGCAGGGAACCTCCGATCGTCCCGGCTTCGTTCCGAGCCTTGTCGATTGCGGCGTCGATGGTGGCGAGGGCGCCATTGGAGGATTCGTAGAGACGCAACCCCACGGGTGTCGGCCGGATGGCGCGGGAGTTTCGCTCCAGCAGCCGGGCTCGCGTATGGGCTTCGAGATTGCGAAGGAGCTTGCTCACCGCCGGCTGCGAGATCCCGAGATCCTCGGCGGCCGCCGTCATCGAACCGCGCTCCACGGTGCGAATGAAGGCGCGCAGGGCGACGGTGAGATCCATGCATAACCCCTGGTTATGGCAACGAGCGCTGTCCAGCGCGTAGACGCTGCGTCGGCATCGGACAACCATTCTGCATCGCAACGATGACGGATGCCGACATGCCGATCCAGCGCCGAGACCTCCTCCGTTCCGCCGCATGCGCCTCCCTCGCGCTCGGGATCCTCCCCGATCTCGTGACCAGGCCCGCGCTCGCAGCCGTATCCGATTCCGGGCTGGATGCGGGCGTGCCGCCGCCGGGAGCGGCCAGTCGCTTCGCGCAGCTCAATGGCATCCGCATGCATTACGTCGTCGCCGGGTCCGGCCCGCCCCTGGTCCTCCTGCATGGCTGGCCGCAGACATGGGCGGCCTGGAGGGGAACGATGGCCGCCTTGTCCGACCGCTTCACCGTCATCGCGCCCGATCTCAGAGGGCTCGGTCTCTCGGAGCGCACCGTATCGGGCTACGACAAACGTACCATTGCGGAGGATATCCGCGCTCTGATCGACCACGAGGCGGGTGGCCGTGCGGGCGTGGTCGGGCACGACATGGGCGGCAAGGCGGCCTACGTCCTGGCGCATCTGCACCCCGACCGGATCTCCCGACTCGTCCTCGCCGATTGCCTTCTTCCCGGCACGGAGAACATGGACCCGCTCCGGGGCGGAGCGTGGCACTATGGGTTCCACATGGCCCCCGATATCCCCGAAATGCTCACGGCCGGTCGGGAGCGTGGCTATATCCGCGACCAGATCAGGGCGTGGTCCCACCGCAAGGAGGCCGTTACGGACGAGGCGATCGCGGAGTACGCGCGGCACTATGCATCGCCCGGCGGCATGAAAGCGGGGTTCAACTACTATCGCGCTCTCAAGGACGACGCCGCGCTCGCGGCCAGCTTCGCCGGACGCCGTCTCGCAATGCCGGTCCTGGCCATTACGGGCCGTTACGGGGTGGGCTCGCACCTGTCGGACGCCCTGAGCCGCGAGAGCGATCGGCTGGAGACGATCATCGTCGAGGAGAGCGGCCATTTCGTCGCCGAGGAAGCGCCGGAGACGTTCCAGGGTGCCGTGGCGCAATTCATGACGACGTGATCGCTTGGTCGGACGGGGTGGGGAAGCTCTAAACGAGCCCACCCATCCCTCGCACGATCGCCCATTCCTCCTCCGTCACCGGCTGGACCGAGAGGCGGGAATTGTTGACCAGTACCATCGCCTTCAGGCACGGCTCGGCCTTGATCGCCTCCAGGGTCACCGGCTTCTTCAGCGGCTCGACCGCACGGAGATCCACCATGCCGAACCGGCCGGTCGGGTCGGTGTCGTCGGGGTAGTAGGGGCGGATCACCTCGACGATCCCCACCACCGCCTTGCCCTCGTTGGAATGGTAGAAGAACCCGCGCTCGCCCACCTGCATCGCCATGAGGTTGAGCTTGGCGACGTGGTTGCGCACCCCGTTCCAGGGCGTGCCGTGCTCTCCCGCCTCGACCTGCTGGTCCCAGGACCAGGTCTTCGGCTCGGATTTGTAGAGCCAATACGCCATCGTTCGCCTCGCTTGTCGGCCCCTCCTTAGCGCGGGAAAGCGTGGCAGTCAGGCGTCGCGGAGGGCCGATCCCCAATAGCGCAGGCTGTCTTCGTTGATGGGCGAGCCGGCTTCAGCGTTGCGGGTCGTCACGAAGGCGTGGAACGCCTCCGCCTCGTCCGGACCGAGGAGGCTGCGGATCGCGGTGAGGATCCGGGTGATGCGCAGGTGGTTGTGATCGTAGGGGCGGAGCCAGCCGTCGGTGCGGGTATAGAAGAGCCGCATCCGTGCGAGCGCCGAGCGCAGGCCTTCTCGCGCGGTCTGGTCGGCGCGGATCGCCTCGGCCTCGTCGCGCCCCAGCACCGGGGCGCCCGGCACCGCGCGGCTGGCTTCGGCCAGGGGAAAGCACCATTGGATATAGTCGTGCACGCCCTCGATCCGCGCATCGTCGAAGGCGAGAATATCGGCGAGGCTGCGCCGCGCGCCATCACGACCCGTGCCGGAGAGAAAGGCGTGGATCGGCCCCGTGCTCATTCGGCTTCCCCCTTGAGGGGACGGGCGAGGAGCCCCGCCACCACGGCATCGACGCTCGCTCCCCCGGAGACGATGGCGGCCACCGCCTCGGCCACCGGCATCTCCACCGCGTTGCGTCGCGCCAGGGCGATGAGCGCGGCGGCGGTGAAGGCGCCCTCGGCGAGCTTGCCGCCCGCCGCCTCCTCCGGGGTGGCCCCGGCGCCGAGGCGCTGGCCGAAGGCGAAGTTGCGCGATTGCGGCGAAGAGGCGGTAAGGACGAGATCGCCGAGGCCGGACAATCCCATCAGCGTCTCGGGCCGTCCGCCATAGGCGCGGGCAAACCGCATCAGCTCGGCGAAGGCCCGCGCGATCAGGGCGGCGCGGGCGCTCTCGCCGAGGCCGCGCCCCGCGACGATGCCGGAGGCGATGGCGAGCACGTTCTTGCCCGCCCCGCCGATCTCGACGCCGCGCACATCGTCGGTGTGATAGACGCGCAGAGCCGGGCCGGACAAAGCGGCGGCGAGGCGGCCGGCGAGGGCGCCATCTTCCGCGGCCAGGGTGACGGCGGTGGGCAGGTTGCGGGCGACATCCGCCGCGAAGCTCGGGCCGGACAGGACGGCCACGGGCGCGCCGGGCATCGCCTCGGCCGCCACCGCGCTCATGAAGGCGTCGCTGCCCCGCTCGATTCCCTTGGCGCAGAGGACGATGGCCGCCTGCGGATCGAGGGACGGGCGCAGGGTTCCCAGAACGCCGCGCAGGGTCTGGGCCGGCGTCACCAGCAGGACGATGCCCGCCCCGGCGAGATCGCGCGCTTCGCCGGTGGCGCGGATGCCGTCGTGCAACGTCACGCTGGGCAGGTAGCGGGCGTTCTCGCGGTTGGCTTGAAGCCGAGCGGCAGCCTCCCCGTCGCGCAGCCACAGGGTCACGGGCCGCCCCGTGGCCGCCGCCGCGTTGGCCAGCGCCGTTCCCCAGGCGCCACCGCCCACCACCGCAATCCGGTCGCTCATGATCGATGGTCCTCTGGCGCTTCGTCCCCGATCGAGGATGTCCCGCCCGCTTTCAGCCGATAGAGCCGGTGCGGCTGGAGACGGTCGTCCGCCGGAAGGGCCGGATGCAGGAAATCCTCGGCGAACACCATGCCGAGCCGCTGCATGACCCGCAGCGACGGGGTGTTGCACGCGGCGGTGAAGGCCACCACGGCCGGCACGCCGCAGCGCCCGAACAGGTCGTCGAGGGCGAGCCTTGCGGCTCTCGTGGCGAGGCCGCGTCCCCAGGCGGAGCGGGCCAGTCGCCAGCCGATCTCCACCGTCGCGCCCGCCGTCTCCCCACCCCCGAACGGCATGGGTCGGATCAGCCGCATGGCGCCGACGAAGCCGACGAACCCCTCCCCCGGCACGTCGAGCGCCCAGGGCCCGAACCCGTCGGACTCGAAGCGCCGGTCGATGGCGCGCGCCTCGATCAGGCTCTCGCCCCGGCTCTTGGTGGAGGGGAAATGACGCATCACCTCCGCATCGGCATTGAGATCCGCGAAAGGCCGATCGTCCGCACGAAGCCAGCGCCGGAGGACGAAGCCTTGCCCCTTGAGCGAGGCGGGAACCGGCGGCGGCACGCTGCGCCGGATCTTGCCGCGCCAGGCGAGGGAACGCCGGTTGAGGAGTCCGAGATCGGCCTTCTCGGCCAGCACCGCCTCGCCGAGATCGATGGCGAGGGAGAGCCGGTCCGGCGGCATGTTCGCCCAGGCGGGCGGGGCCACGCTCTCGCGCCAGGGACCGCCGCAGGCATTGTCGAGGAGGATGCGCGCGAAACAATGATCGAGGCGCACCGGCCATTCCGGCCGGGCGCGTGCCGCTTGGGGGAGACGCCGGTCGACGAGGTCGCGCCAGCGCCTCTGCAGGGCGACGGGCGGCACGGTCCCTTTCAAAAGACCCTCAGGCAACCGCCGCCGCCTCGGCGAAGGGCCAGCGGGCGCGGGCCGGCGCGGTGAGATCGTCCACGAGGCCGAGGCGCAGGCGCTCGATTCCCGCCCAGGCGATCATCGCGCCGTTATCGCCGCAGAGGGACAGGGGTGGGGCCACGAAAGCGAGACCGGCCTCGTTTGCCTGTGTCGTCAGCGCACGCCGGATCGCGCCGTTGGCAGCGACCCCGCCGGCGGCGACGAGGGCGGTCGGATGGCCCGCGATGGAGCCGAACTCGCGCAGGGCGACACGGACCCTGTCCACCACCACGTCCACCACCGCCGCCTGGAAGCTGGCGCAGAGATCGGCCACATCGGCGCTGGAGAGCGGGGCCAGCCGCTCGGCCTCGATCCGCAGGGCGGTCTTGAGGCCCGACAGGGAGAAGTTCGGCTCGCGGCGGCCGAGCATGGGCCGCGGCAGGGCGAAACGCTCCCCGTTGCCGGTCTCGGCCATGCGCTCGACCTCGGGGCCGCCTGGATAGCCGAGGCCCAGGAGCTTTGCCACCTTGTCGAACGCCTCGCCGATGGCATCGTCCACAGTGGTGCCGAGGCGGACGTAATCGCCGACGCCCTTCACCGCCACGAGCTGGGTGTGGCCACCGGAAGCCAGCAGCAGCAGGTAGGGAAAGCCGATGCCGTCAGTGAGCCGGGCCGTCAGCGCATGCGCTTCCAGATGGTTCACCGCGATGAGGGGCTTTCGCGCCACCAGCGACAGGGTCTTGGCCGTGACGAGGCCGATCAGCACCCCGCCGATCAGGCCCGGCCCGGCCGCGACCGCGATGCCGTCCACCTGCGACAGCGTCATTCCGGCGCTGTCGAGGGCACGGGCGACGAGGCGGTCGAGCACCTCCACATGGGCGCGGGCCGCGATCTCGGGCACGACGCCGCCATAGGCCGCGTGCTCGGCGATCTGGCTCAGCACCTCGTTGGAGAGGATGCGGCCGCGCCCGTCCTCGCCGGGCATCACGACGGAGGCCGCCGTCTCGTCGCAGGTCGTTTCGATGCCGAGGACGTTCATGACGATGCTTTGGATTTCACGGAGACAAGGTTTCCCACCCTAGCCGGGCATGACGGTGGAGGGCAACGACGGCCGGAGCCAGCGATGGTCGTCCACCGGCAACCACGTGTCATCGAAGCGGCTTGCCAACGGCCCGCCGAGGAGCGAATCCGAAGCCATGGTGGCGACACGAATCTGGATCGCGCGGCCCGAGCCGGGCGCCACGCGCACGGCCGAGCGACTCTCCGCCCTGGGCTTCGAGCCCCTGGTGGCGCCGGTCCTCGTGGTGGCGGCGACGGATGCTCCCCTGCCGGAAGGCCCCTTCGACGGCCTCGTCGTCACCAGCGCGAACGCGCTTCGGCAAGCCTCGCGATGGCACCCGCTCCATAGCGTCCCCGTCTTCGCGGTGGGCGCGCGCACGGCGGCGCTGGCACGGGAATGCGGGTTTACATCGGTGAAGACGGCCGACGGCAACGCCGCCGATCTCGTCGGCCTCGTGGAGCGGGAAGTCTCGCCGGGAGCATCCCTGCTGCATGTGGCGGGGGAGGACCGCAAGGCGGAACCGGAGGCATCCCTGACACGAGCCGGCTTCCGGCTGACGAGCCACATTGCCTATGGCGCACGAGCCGTGCCGTCGCTGCCCGCATTGGTGGCGTCGGCGCTCGCGCCCCCGTCCACGCTGACAGGCGTGTTGCACTACTCACGAAGAAGCGCCGCGACGGCTTGCGAACTCGCCATCAAGGCGGGATATGGCGGAGCTTTCGCGGCGCTCAGGCATTACTGCTTGTCGGCGGACGTGGCGGCTCCCCTGGCTCGGGCTGGGATCGCTCCCCATTTCGTTGCCGGACAGGCCAATGAGGATTCACTTCTCGCGGGCCTGACATCAGGATTCTGACAAGCGGTCTCGCCGAGGCGGCGGCCTCGGTGCTAGGACGAATGACAAGCTGTGACCGCAGGGCGGCAAACGGAGCGCGGAACGCGCCAGGTTGCGGAATGCGGCAGACGAAAGTCGGGAAGGGAGCAAGAAGCCCGTGAATCCACCCAACAGCGACGGAAAAGGTCCGGGAACGCCCACCGGGGCGAACGGCCCCAAACCCGAGACCGGCAAGCCCGAAACCGGCAAGCCTGAAGTGGGCAAGCCCGGCACGCCGATTCCCGGCTCCACGAGTGCTGCCTCCACGAATCCTGCCGCCGCCAAGCCGGGCTCCACGAATCCTGGCTCTTCGAATCCCGGCTCCGCAAGTTCAGGCGAAGCAAAGCCGATCGTGCCGCCCGTAGGATCATCGGCCCAGCCGGCCAAGGCCGAGACGCCTGTCGCCAGCACGACACCGGTATCGACGGTCGCCAAACCTTCTGACGGCAAGCCGGCCGACGTGAAGCCGGCTGACCAGAAGCCCGATGCCGCGAAGGCGGGCACGTCTCCGTCCAGCCCCGTGAAAGCGGATGCGCCGAAGGTGGAGCCGGTCAAATCCGAGCCGCCGAAATCTGCCGCATCGAGTTTCGACGCCGGCAAGGCCGGTGGCCCCAAGCCCGATTTGTCCAAGCCCGATCCGGCGAAGTCGGAGCCCGCGAAGCCTGCCGGTTCCGGCCCCATCGGCGCAGGTCCGGCGGCGAGCGGTGCGTCATCGATGCGTAACGATGCGCCGAAGGCCGGGGCGGCCACCAGCGGCCCGCAATCCACGCCGCAGAAGGCAGAGATCACCGACGGGCCGATCATCGACCTGAAGGCGAAGCGGATTTCCGATTCCCCCGAGGCCACCAAGACCGGTCCTGCTTCGAGCGCGACCAAACCCTCCGGCTCCACCACCTTCACGGGCAGCCCGGACAAGCCGTCCGCGCCCTCCGACACGAAGAGCGCCGGTTCGACGACGCCCAAGATCGGTCCGGCCGTAACCGCGCCCGAACCCAAGCGCGGCGGCGCGGGCTTCGGCTCGGTCGCCACGGCCGGGCTCCTCGGTGGTGTCATCGGTGCCGGCCTGCTTTTCGCCGTGGAGCGCTCCGGTGCCCTGGGCGTCGCGGAGGACGGTCGCATCGCCGCCCTCGACCAGAAGATCGCCGCGCTTGCGCCGAAGGAGGCCCTCGCCGCCCTCGACAAGCGCATCGGCGCCAACGAGGCCGGCCTGAAGCCGCTGCAAGAATCCATTCGCTCGGCCGATGCCATCGCCAAGGAGGCGCTGCAGAAGGCGGGATCCGTGTCCGCGGTACCGACCACGGCGCCGACCGGTGACGGATCCGCGCCAGCCGCGACCCTGCCGCCGGATCTCATGGCCCGGCTCGATGGGCTCGACCAGCGCGTGGCGGCTCTACAGGAAGAGCCGGGACGCGACCAATCCGGCAATGCCGGTCTCACCGCCATCACCCCCCAGACCCTGACCGGTCTCGAGGACAGGCTGAAGGCCGTCGAGGGCAAGGTCGACACCGCCGCCAAGCCCGCCGCCAACGACGGGCTTGCGAGCCAGGTCACCGCCCTGAAGGGTGAACTCGAGACGCGCACCAAGGCGAATGCCGAGGCCGGGGAAGCGCTGAACCAGAAGCTCGCGAGCCTGCAGCAAACCCTCGAGAGCCGCGTGAAGGCCGCGACGGAAGCGGTCCAGACCGCGACGCAGGCCAGCCAGCAGGCGGTCGACGCCAACAAGGCGCAGGCGGCCGAAGCGGCCAAGGGCGTGGAGCGGCTCATCCAGGCCCAATCCGAGAAGATCGCCGGCCTCGATCAGGCCCTGGCCAGCCGCGCGGAGGCCTCCACCGTCCAGGCCGCCATGCGGGTCGTCGCGGCGGACCGCATCGTCGGCGCGCTGAATACCGGCTCGCCCTATGCCGATGCACTGGCGGCCCTGCGCAGCTCCGAACCCGGCGATCCGGCACGGCTCAGCGCCGTCGCGGCCTTCGCCGACAAGGGCGCTCCGACGGCCGCGTCTCTCGCCGCCGAGTTCCGTCCCATCGCCGAGCGGATCGCCGCGAACCGCAAGGCGGCCCAGGCGAAATCGGTGGCCGAGACAGGCGACATCAAGCAGCGCCTGATGAGCATGGCCGAATCCATCGTCCAAGTCCGCAAGGTCGACGCGCCGGCAAAGCCCGGCGAAACCGTCACCGAGGATGCCGTGCCGAAGGTGCAGGATGCCCTGGATCGCGGTGCCATTGCCGAGGCGGCCAAGGCCTTTGCCGGCCTGCCCGAGGATGTACGCGGGCAGTTCGGCGAGTTTGGCACCAAGCTCGCCTCGCGGGCCGCGGCGGGTGACGCCGCGCGGATGCTGCTGGCGGACGCGTTCAAGGCCTTGCCGTCGACCGGTACAGCCCGGTGAGGTCCGTCCGTCCGCGCGGATCGCCGGACGGCGTCGTCTCGATCATTGTGTGCGGGCGCAGCTTGCCCGCCTTTCCCGATACTCGCGTCCCCTCCCCGGCCGACGCCACCTTCCGGAGTTCGTGATCCCATGTGGCGCGCCCTCGCCTTTCTAGCCCTCCTCGCCATTGCCGCCTTCGGGGCGACATGGATCGCCGACCGGCCCGGCACGGTCACCATCGTGTGGAACGGGTACGAGGTCGCCACGAGCCTCGCCATCGCCCTGATCGGGGTGCTCATCGCCGCCATCGTCATCGGGTTCATCTGGGCCGTGGTGAGGGGAATCATCACGCTTCCCGAGGCCCTGGTCCGTGGCTCCAAGGAGCGTCGCCGGGCCAAGGGTTTCTCCGCCCTCTCGCGGGGCATGGTCGCGGTCGGCTCGGGCGATCCCCTGGCGGCGCGTCGCCATGCCAGCGACGCCGAGCGTCTGCTCGGTGCCGAGCCCCTGGCGCTCCTCCTGAAGGCGCAGGCCGCCCAGATCTCCGGTGACCGCGAGGCGGCGGAACACGCGTTCCAGCGCATGGTCAACGATCCCGAGACGCGGGTGCTCGGCCTGCGCGGGTTGTTCGTGGAAGCCCGCCGCCGCGAGGACGACGTGGCCGCCCGTGCCTATGCGTCCGAGGCCGCGCGCCTCGCTCCCAGCGTCACCTGGGCCAACGAGGCCGTGCTGGAGGCGCAATGCGCCGATGGCGATTGGAGCGGCGCCGTCGAGACGGTGGAGCGCCGTGCCTCCCTCGGTCTCATCGAGAAGGGGCTCGCCCGTCGCCAGCGCGCGGTCCTTCTCACCGCCGCAGCGCAGACCCGCGAGGCCGGCGAGCCCGAAGCGGCGACGCAGCGCGCTCTCGATGCGGTCAAGCTCGCGCCCGACCTCGTCCCGGCCGCCTGCATCGCCGGACGCCTGCTCGCGCGGCGCGGCGACCTGAGGAAAGCGGCCAAGATCGTCGAAGCGGCCTGGCGCGCCAATCCCCACCCGGACCTTGCCAAGGTCTATCTCGGCCTGCGCGTGGGCGATTCCGTGCGCGACCGGCTCGCCCGGGCCGAAACCCTCGCCAAGATTTCCACCTGGCACCCCGAAGCCCGCCTCGCCATGGCGCAGGCCGCCTTGGAGGCGCAGGAATTCGGCAAGGCCCGCGAAGCGCTGGCGCCCCTTCTCGCCGAGCGTCCGACCGTCCGCACCTGCCTCGCCATGGCGAAGATCGAAGAGGCCGAGCACGGTGCGGGAACAGGCCGGGCACGCGAATGGCTGGCCAAGGCCGCCCACGCCCCGCGCGACCCGATGTGGATCGCGGACGGGATCGCCTCGGAGCGCTGGGCGCCGGTCTCGCCGGTCACCGGCCATCTCGACGCCTTCGTCTGGAAGGCGCCGACCGAGTTGCTCGAGGGGCCGTCCAGCGACGATGTCACCGGCGACCTCGTCGACAAGGACGATCGCAGCCAACCGGCCCTCGCGCCAGCCCTGCAGGGCAACGAGATGCCGGCACCGGTGCCTGCGCCCGTCGCGTCACCTGCGAAACCCGCCGAACCCCAGCCGGTGAACGGCGCCGCGATGGTGTCGAAACCCTCCGCGCCGGCCACGGGTCCGATGGCACCCGGTGCCGTGACACCGGTGGTGTTCCCCCCGCCGAAGGGTTCCGATTCCACGTCTGAGAACAAGGCGCGTCTGGTCGGCTGATCCCGCAATGGGGCAAGAAGGGCGGCGCGGCGGCGTCGCCCTTTAAAGGTCGGTTCACGCAAGCTCGCTAAAGCTGTGTCCAGCGAGTTCTGCGTAAACGAAGTGCCATGTCCCCATCTCTCGACGATGCGCCGGACTTCTCCGGCCTGATCGAACTGTCGCGTCTCGGTGACCTCGATCTGAAACCTGTCATCCTCCGGGTGCAGACCGATCTCTTCCTCACCGCGACCGCGCGGGACAGGAAGACGGTGGAGGCCTTCGAATCCCTGGCCGGCGGCCTGATCCCGACCGTCGACGACGAGACAGCCGAGATCGTGGCGCGCAAGCTGGCGCCCTTCCCCGCGACCCCGCAATCCGTCCTCGCCGCACTCGCCGCACGCGGCGGTGAGATCAGGGATCTGGTCATCGCGCAGGCGCCGGACCTGTCGGCGCTCGTGATCGAGGCCGCACTGGCGGACGGGTCGGACATCGCCGTCGCCATCGCCCGACGGGCCGATCTGAGCCGCAGCCTCATCGACGAGATGGCCTCCCGCGACGTCGCGGCCATCGATCTCGCCCTTGCCGAGAACTGGCAGCTCAGCCTTCAGGGCACCACCGTCGCGCTCCTGGTCGGTCGCGCTAGAACCAGGCCGGACCTGGCCCAGGCGCTGCTCGCCCGTCCCGACCTTGCTCCTGGCGATCTCGGACCACTGTTTCTGTACTCCGACGAGGAACTCCGCGAGGCGATCGGCCGGGCGGTGGGCTCGCGCGCCGCACTTCGGCCAGCGCCTCACCTGCCGCGCGAGGCCGGAGCCATCCTCACCGGTTTCTCCGGGCGCAAGGATGTGGCCGGCTTCGTCGGTGCACTGTCGGACATGCTCGGGCTGCAGCGCAATTTCCTCGCCGGGACACCCGACCCGAGCCGCCGCTACGACCTCCTGACCCTGGCGCTTCGCGCGGTTGGGCTGCACGAGGAAGAGGCGGTGTATGTCTTCCTCACCCTCAACGAGACCGTGGCCCGCTCCGTGGACCGGGTCTACGATCTGGTGAAGCTGTTCCGCACCATCCCGCGCGGTGCGGCCCGAGACCTTCTCTGTGCGGTTCTCGACATGCCGCTGGCCGAGCGGCTCAACGGCGGCTCCGCCCACCAGCCCTACGCGGCCCCCGACGCGGTGCGTCCCCGCATGCCCGCCACCGAGCGCGCCCCGCTACGCCCGGCCCTTCCCGGCAGGGTGCGGCAGTCCGGAACGGCCTGACGGTCCACCGGAGCCCGCGTCGTTCTATTCGGCGAGATCGAGATGGTGGCGGCCTGCGCGGTCGTCGATCTCGATGATCCAGAGATCGTCGTCGAAACGCAGTTCCGTGCCGATGCGGAGTTCGACATCGGGCGGCGAGGCTTCGCTCATCAGCCGAACGAAGCTGCGGTCCGCCCCGTCCCCGGTATCGACGAGGGATTGCGGGGCCGGACCATAAAGGTCGGCCCGGCCATCCAGACGGTCGACCTTCACGAAGATGGCTCCCGCCTCGGGCGCACCGCGCCGGCGCTGCACCGCGTCGATCCCCTCGACGGCGAGACGGCGGAGATGGGCCGAGACCCAGAAATCGGAGCGCAGGCGAGGCATGGCCCGCCTATAGCACCGATGGATTGGCGCAAGCATCGGCCTCCGGGGACCAATGCCCGGATCTGATCCGGCGCTCGATGGCGATCGCCCGTCTCGGGTCTATAAATCGACCGGTGCCGGGTTGATCGACGAGGCTCCTGCGCCTGGATCAGACACAAACGGGACCACCCTTGCAAGGGGCGGTCCCGTTGGGTTTCCAGAGAAGCGTCCAGCCTGAGCACGCCAGGATCGGGGCTGCCCGGAAGACCTACTGGGCGACGGTCGAACCGGTGGTGGTGGTCGATTTCACCGGCTTCGAACCCGGCTCGTGCGACATCGTCTTGGTGCGGGATTCGACGCTCTCGCCACCGCGGACCTTGGTCTTGGTCTGCGACTTCGAGAAGGTGCCGCCGTCATGGGACATCGCCTTCGCCTGTCCGTTCAGGCCACCGTTACCGGTCTCGTTCACGTGCGAGCGATCCTTGGTCTTGCCGCCGGCGGCGCTGCCACCGGTCGCGAGCGAGGAGCCCGTCGCGCCGTCCGAGCCCGTCGAGGTGCCGCCCGTCCCGACCGTCGAGGCGGACGTGCCGCCGGCGGCGGCGGAACCGGCGCTGCCGCCCGTCGCGCTGCCGCGAGTCTGGGCATCGGCGATGGTGGGCGCGAGGAGGAGCCCGAGGGCCGCGAGCGCGGGAAGAACCTTCGTCATCGTCATGTCAGCCTCACCTCTTGTCCTTGGGAACGGTGACCACGCAGTCGCCGTCGCCGGTGGTTGTCATCGTGGTGCCGTTGCCGGAGCTCGAACTCGAGGCCGAGCTGCTCGTCGTGCCATCGGCGGATCGGGTGGTGACGGACGGGCCCCCGGTGGAGGAACTCTTCACGCCGTCCGGACCGGCCGTGACCGAACTCGACACCGCTCCGGTGTTCTTCGCCGCATCGGCTGGGACGACTTTACAGGGTTTTCCGTTCGGCCCGGTGGTGACCGTCGTGCCGCCCGAGACGCCGTTCGGTCCCGCGGTGACGGTGCTGGTCTGGGCATGGCTCGCGGCGACCCCGGCAATGGCGAGGGCGCCGCCGAGAAGCGGCAGGATCATACGCGCCATGGTGCAACTCTCCTCGGAAGCGGGATGGGCGCGGCTCCGGGGAACCGCGCCCGAGGGGTCAGACCTGCGGCTCAGCGCTTGTTGTGGCCGGGCGCGTTCTCGGAATTGCCGGGACCGCTCTTGTCGTGGCCAGCAGCGCTGCCGGACTTGCCGGCGCCGCCAGACGTTCCGGCGGACGACCCACCGGTTCCGACCGTCGAGCCGCTGGTGCCCTTGCCGGCCGACGAACCGCCGGTACCGACCGTCGAGCCCGAGCCGCTACCCGTGCCGGCGGACGAACCACCCGTGCCGACGGTCGAGGAGCTGTTTCCTCCACCGGCCGACGAACCGCCCGTGCCCAGCGTCGAGGACGTGCCCGAGCCGCTTCCGGAGCCAGCCGACGAACCACCCGTACCGACCGTCGAAGAACTGGTGCCACCGCCTGCGGAAGAGCCGCCGGTTCCGACGGTGGACGACGACTGCGCGACCGCCAGGGCAGCGCCACCAAGGACGAACGTCGTCGTGAGGGCGACGATGCGAATCTGCTTCAACATAAGGTTGCTCCAGTTGTTGTAGTCTTTACGGAGCAATAAACGGAGACCTGCCAAATACCGTTCCAACAAAATGCAGCTTACTTGAGCAAAGCGCCTATCTGAACGGCAGATTAACGCGCCGTTCTATTTACCCCGAGCGTGGCCGACCGTTCAGGGACTTGCCCTGCTCGAGAAAGGACTGGTTGGCCGGAACTGCCAAACGGTGTTCGGCCAGAATCTCCGCCAATCCTGAACCGTCAGGAGAGAGGCGCGAGCGGGCAGGAACGACGATTGCCGTTTGACCGTTCCACGCCGACATCGCGGGGGCTTCGCGCGTTCACGCGCCGTCGACACCGAAAGCGGCTTTGCCGCTCTCAGTCCCTCACACACCGAGGTCTGAGGCAGAACGCCGGATCCGACCCTTATCCCTTGGTCGAGCCGGCACGGGAGGCGAGTTCGCGCAAGGTGCGGCCGGCGGCGACGCCCTTGACCGGGAGCTTGCGGTCACGCTCGAATTTCTCGATGGCCGCTCGTGTGCCGGGGCCGAGGACGCCGTCGGCGACGAGCGGTCCGTAACCGAGTTTCACCAGGGCGCGCTGTGCCTGCGCCACGGCCTGATCGGGTTTCGGCGTCACCGACGCCGTGGTTTCCCCGGCCTTGATGATGTCGGCGATGACATCGCGCTTGGTCGACGCTGCCGCCGGCGCGGGCTTGGGCGCGGGTTTGGCCGCCTCGATGGCCAGCGCGGCTTTCGGCTCGGGAGCGGTCTCGGGCTTCGGCACCTCGATCTTGCGCGGCGCGGCTTCCGCCAGTTTCGCCGGCTCGGCTGTCTGGCCGGATGCCGGCTTGGCGGCGGTGGTGCCGGCACCCTTGCCGAGGGTGGGGAAGAGCGGCGCGGGGTGGCGGCCACCCTGGTAGCCGAGCGCATTCAGGGCGACGGCCGCCACCGCGCCGATGGCAACGACCGAGCCGAGGACTTCTCCCGGCTGGCGCAGGCACAACCGCCCGAACCCGCCGACGGCTTGCACGACGTTCCGGAGCCAGCCGGAGGCGGGCCGCCGGGAGGGACCGGAGGCGGGTTTGCGGCGGGGCGCGGAGGCCTGCGCCGCCCTGGTCGGCACGACGATCTCGCGCTGGTCGCGCTTCGGCAGCGGTTCGCGCATGGTCTATCCCCTCGAACGCAGACGACGGCCCGACAGATCGAGCCGGGAACGGAAAACCGGCCCCGGCGAAACGCCGTGCCGGTACGGAATGCGCGCGCCTCGTCCGGGGCATCGAAGCCGGGACGAGGCGCGCGTGGGGCCTTGGAGGTCGCGGAGATTTCTCATCCCGCGCGCTGCATCGGTATGTAGCGTTCGCTCACCGCCTCGGGTGCGGGGTCGAACAGCCCCATCGGTCGGCGCACCGGCACCACCGTCCCGTCGAGGCTCGGCAGCGGCGCCGAACGGCGGATGCCGGTGCGGATCGGGGCCGGCGGTGCGGTGCTGGACCCGCGCCGGCAATCGAGGGGAAGCGTCACGGTCACGCTGGTGCCCTGGCGTTCGGCGCTCTCGATGGAGATGCTGCCGCCATGGAGGCCGACGAGGCCCTGCACCACCGAAAGACCGAGCCCGGTTCCCTCATGCGTCCGGTCGTAGCCGCTGCCCGCCTGGAAGAACGGCGCGCCGATACGCGGCAGGTCGTCCGCGCCGATCCCGATCCCGGTATCGGCCACGACGATGTCGAGATGCGCCGCGCTGCGCCGGACGGAGACCTCGATCCGCCCGCCGGGCGCGGTGAACTTCACCGCGTTGGAGAGGAGGTTGATGAGCACCTGACGGCAGGCGCGCGGATCCGCCATGATGTCGATCCCCAGCCCGTCGGTGCCGCGCACCAGGGTGATCCCGCCCTGGTCGGCCCTCAGCTGCATCAGGTCGCAGCAGGTCCGCACGAGCGCGCCGACATTCACCACCTCGGGGACGTAATCGAAATTGCCGCTCTGAATGCGCGACATGTCGAGGAGCGCGTTCACCACGTCGAGGAGATGGCGACCGGAACTGCCGATGATCTCGGCATATTCGCGGCTGCGCTCGGGCCCGAGCGTCATGGAGCTTTGCCCGGCGAGGACCTCCGAGAAGCCGATGATGGCGTTGAGGGGCGTGCGCAATTCGTGGCTGACGGTGGCGAGGAACCGGCTCTTGAGGTCATCGGCGCGTTCGGCCTCGGCGCGGGCGCGCTCCAACTCTTCGGCGTGGCGACGATGCTCGCTGACGTCGCGGGTCACGGAAACCACACTCGATCCCTCGATCCCCGACAGGGTGCCGACGATGCAATGGGCCCGCATCTCGGCGAAGATCACCCGCGGCTCGCCTTCGGCGCGCTGGGCGGCCGCGTCGAGATGCAGCCGGAACTGGACGGTGGCGGGCTTGCCGCTGGCCGCCACGTCGCTGATCGTCTGCAGCAGGGCCGGACGGTCTCCCACATGGACGCGGTCGAGCAGGCCGTGTCCGCGCAGGCGCCCCGGTTCGATTCCGACGAAACGTGTCGAGGAGGCGCTCGCATCGATGACGCGACCGTTCCGGTCGTGCCAGGTCACGAGGTCGTCGATGGCCGAGAGCAGCATGCGGTCGCGCAATTCGTTGTCGCGCATGCGGGCCAGCCAGCGGTCCTCGTGGCGCAGATGCTCCAGGGCCTGGGCGGCCACGTGACCGATGGCCGTGATGGCGAAGACCGGCATCGCCAGGGAGCGGGACAGGTCGAGGAGGGGCAGCGATATGCTGCCCGGCGGCAGGAAGGCGACGACCAGGGCGCCGATCATCGCGATGAGGGCGGCGGCCAGCGTCGCGCGGCGTGAGCCGGACACGACGGCCTCCAGCGGGATCGCCACCAGCCAGATCGCGGCGGCGGAATTCACCCCGCCCGACATCTGGGCGAGGCAGACCACGAGGCCGGTGAGACCCGCCGACGAGATCGCATGGGCGACCCAGAGGATCCCGGTCCGCGACAGGAACACGGCGGCGAAGATCGGCAGGATCAGGCTGGCGATGGCCAGCACTTCGAGACCGCTGGGGACGCCCCGCCAGAGCAGATAAGGCGGGAGGCAGGCCATCATCACGATCCCGGTCGCGAGGCGCGACACCAGGAACCGCTCGTGCCGGAACCGCACGGCATCGTCGTCGATCACCGACTCATGCACGAGTCCGGCGAGCCGGAGATCGATCAGGGAAGCCAGGCCGCTGTAGATACGCAATACGCACACGCACAGCGCGAAGTGCCAAACAGGCCGCTTCGTCGCCCCTTGCTCGACTTTGACTCGGGTTCGACTTGAACTCGACTGATGCCAAACCTCGCAGACCCGACTTAAGCGAGTGTTGCGCAGACCCCTCCGATTGTTCGCGGATGCTTTCCGGTCCGTAACCAAGCCTATTCGGCGGAAGGTCCCTTTCGGGGCACATCGCCCGCTATCCACAGGGCCGGGCACCACATGCCGGTTCGCTGAAGGGTGCTGGCAAAGCCATGTTCACCATGGTTCTGGATTTCAGGGCGTGCGTGATGGGGGCTTTACGTTCTGCGCGGAGGCTCGGTCGCACGGGCCCGCTCACGGCCGACACCGAACCAGTCCGGAAAGCCCATGTCGTTCCTCATCCGCGTCTGCCTCGCCATCGGCGCCCTCTCCTACCTCGCCGCCCACCGCGACGATCCCGACCTCGCGGCGCGCATGACGGCGCTGTCGCTGGAGAAATCCGTCTCCGTCGCCTGGGGAGCGTTGCCGGCCGATACGCGCGAGAAGGCCCTGAGCCAAGCCACCGACGGCTTGGTCCGGCAGGTGGCGGGATCTCTCGCAGGCTCGTCGCGCGACACCCTGGCGGAGACGGATCGCCGTCCGGCCTGGCGCGGCGTGGACGACCGTTGATCGGGACGGGAGCTGCCAGACCGGACCGCCTCCCCTTGCCTCAGATCTCGTAGGACGCGGCCTGTCTTCCGCGCAGGACGTAGAGCGAACGGGGATCGAGGCGCAGGCGCGCATTGGGGGGGAACAAGGCCTGCCCGGCCGGGACCGCGCCCGTCGGTCGGGTCGTGTCGAACACGACCATCCACGGCCCGCCGATGACCGGGGCCAGGGTGAAATCGATCGCGTCCTCGGCGGCGTTGATGAGGATCAGCAGGCGGTCCGCGCTCGGTAGGTCGTTGCCGATCTGCATGCCGAAGGCCTGCCGGTGTCCGTCGGCCCAGGCCTCGTCGTCCATCTCGGCACCGCAGGGCGAGAGCCAGTGGACGTCGCGCAGCGGCCCCTCCCCGATCACGGCACCGGTCAGGAAGGTCAGGCGGCGCAGGGCCGGTTGCTCGCGGCGCAAGGCCGTGAGGTTGGCGACAAAGGCCGTGAGGCCGGGATCCGGATCGGTCTCCCAATCGACCCAGTTGATCGCGTTGTCCTGGGCATAGGCGTTGTTGTTGCCGTTCTGGCTCCGCGACCGCTCGTCCCCGGCCAGAAGCATTGGGACGCCCTGGGCCAGAAAGGTCGTCGCCAGCAGGTTGCGCTTCTGCCGCGCGCGAAGGCTCAGAATCGCAGGATCGTCGGTGGGACCCTCGACGCCGTAATTGCGCGAGAGGTTGTGACCGTGGCCGTCGCGATTGTCCTCGCCGTTGGCGTGGTTGTGCTTCTCCTCAAAGACGACGACGTCGGCCAGCGTGTAGCCGTCATGGCTCGCCACGTAGTTGATGCTGGCCAAAGGCGAACGGCCGGAGCCGGAGAAGATCTCCCGCGAGCCGGACAGGGCCTGCGTGAGCTTCGGCAGGATGCCGTGGTCTCCGCGCCAGAAGGCGCGGACACCGTCGCGGAATTGGTCGTTCCACTCGGCCCAGCCGCGCGGATAGGCGCCGAGCTGGTAGCCGCCCATGCCGATATCCCACGGCTCCGCGATCATCTTCGCCCGCGACAGGATCGGATCCTGCGCGATGGCCTGGAAGAACGCCGCCCTGGGGGTGAAATCGTGCGGCGTGCGCCCGAGGCTGGTGGCGAGATCGAAGCGGAACCCCGCCACACCATAGGCGGTCACCCAATGCCGCAGGGAGTCGAGGACGAGCTGCATGACCCGCGGGTGGTCGAGGTCAAGGGTGTTGCCGCAACCGGTGCAGTCGATCTCCTGCCGCCGGTTCTCCGGGTTGAGCTTGTAATAGCTTGCATTGTCGATGCCCCGGAACGACAGGGTCGGTCCGGTATGATCGGCCTCGCAAGTGTGGTTGTAGACGACGTCGAGAATGACCTCGATCCCGGCGGCGGCGAGTTCGCGGATCGCCGCCTTGAGACCACCGGCCCCGGCCGCCCCGAGATAGCGCGGCTCCGGCGCGAAATAGCCGAGCGGCGAGTAGCCCCAGAAATTCACCAGCCCCTTCTCCACCAGGAACCGGTCGTCGGCGAAGGCCTGGATCGGGAGAAGCTCGATCGCCGTCACACCCAGCTTCAACAGGTGCTCGATGATCGCCGGATGGGCCAGGGCGGCGTAGGTGCCGCGCTCCGCCTCGGGAATCGCCGGGTGAAGCTGCGTCAGCGCCTTCACATGGGCTTCGTAGATCACGGTCTGCCCGAGGGGACGACGGATCGGCGTGATCGCGAGTTCGGGCAGGTCGGGGGCCGTCACCACGCCGCGCGGCATGAGGGCCGCACTGTCACGCCGGTCGATCTGGTCCTCGCGCTGGAGGCCGCGACGGTGCCCGTAGAGGGAATCGTGCCAACGGATCCGGCCATGGATCTCGCGCGCATAGGGGTCGAGAACGAGCTTCGCCGGATTGAAGCGGTGGCCGTTGGCCGGGTCCCAGGGGCCGTGCACCCGGTAGCCGTAGAGCTGGCCCGGAAACACGCCGCGCAGATAGCCGTGCCAGACGTCGTCGGTGCGGCAGGGGAGCGGGATGACGCGATGTTCGTGGCGTTCGCCCGGCTCGAACAGGCACAGGTCCACACCGGTGGCGTTCCCGGAAAACAGCGCGAAATTGACACCGCGACCATCGAAATGCGCCCCGAGAGGTCCGGGTACGCCTTCGTCGATGCCGATCATGGAGGCCTTTCGCAGGTGCATAGGCCCAACGAATGCGGGCCGATCGTCGGCGCGGGTCACGCAAGAACGGTACCCCGGAGCCCTGTCCCGCAACCGGCCTGATTGGCCGGTACCGCTCGCCCCGCCGTTAGCAGGACGACGGGGGGCTACTCTGCGGCAGCAGCGGCGCGGGGTGGCTCGCGCTCGACGGTGCGGAAGTTCTCCAGGTCCGTCAAGAAATTCCGCGCCCACCAATCCACATCTTCGCGCGTCATCCGCTCGACCATGGGCTTCCAGCGCTCGATCCGCTCGCCGCGCGGCATGTAGAGCGCCGTGCGGATCGCCTCCGCCACCTCGAACCGGTCATAGGGATTGACGAGAAGGGCCTCGGGCAGCTGCCGGCACGCACCGGCGAATTTCGACAGCACGAGCACGCCCGGATCGTCCGCCGTCTGGGCGACGATGTATTCCTTGGCGACCAGATTCATCCCGTCGCGCATGGGCGTGACCAGGCCGACGCGGGCGGCGCGATAGAGACCCGCCAGGACAGGACGCGGATAGGCCTTCGTCACGTACTGGATCGGAGTCCAGTTCGGCTCGCCCAGCGCGCCGTTGATCTCGCCGACGGTCTCGTTCACCTCGCGGCTGAGTTCCTCGTATTCCGGCACCTCGGTGCGGGATTTAGGCGTGATCTGGAGGTAGACGACGTTGCCGCGCTGGTCGGGATTCGAGGCGAAGAAGCGGTCCACCGCCTCCATCCGCTCGGGCACGCCCTTGGAATAATCGAGCCGGTCGACGCCGATGAGGAGCTTGCGGGTGCGCAGGCCCGCCATCGTCTCGCGGACAGTCTTGTTGGCGCCGGCATTCTCCGCCGCCTCTTTGAACCCGGCGACATCGATGCCGATGGGGAAGCTGCGGATGCGGGTCCGGCGCCCATCGACCATTAGCGAGCCGCCGCCGAGCGGAATGGCCCGCAATTCGTCGATGAGATTGCGCGAGAGGTTGTGGACGTCCGGGTCGGTCTGCAGTCCGATCAGGTCGTAATCGGCGATGCCGCGCAGGAGGTCACCGCTGGCGGGCAGCGTGTTGAACACGTCCGCCGCCGGCCAGGGAATGTGGTGGAAATAGCCGATGGGGTTGGCGATCCCGAGGCCGCGCAGCTCCGATGCGAGCGGCAGCAGGTGGTAATCGTGGACCCAGATGATGTCGTCGGGCTCGATCAGCTTGGCGAGAGCCCGCGCAAAGGTCCGGTTCACACGCTGGTAACCGGCGTAATCCGAACGGGAAAACGCCCCCAGGCCGAGCCGGTAGTGCATGATCGGCCAAAGCGCACGGTTGGCGAACCCGCTGTAATATTCCCGGTGATCCTGAGGCGACAGGTCGACCACCGCGTACTGGACGCGACCGCGATCGATCAGTTCGGGCTCTTCGGACGGATCCTCGACGACTTTGCCGCTCCACCCGAACCACAGACCCTCATAGGACGTGAAGGCCTCCTTGACGGCGACCGCCAAGCCTCCCGCGGCAACGGATTTCCCGCTGTCTTCAGGGATGGCCACACGGTTCGATACGATGACAAGGCGTGCCACTCAGCGGGCTCCGGTCCTCAGCGTGCGGCGCACCATGGGCGCACCGGACAAGATGATTCCGACAGTCAACGCGCGTAACCCGGCGGTGATCCGTCGGATACGGCTACGTATGTTGATAATCCGCCGACCAACCTAGCCGACCGCGCCGCCCGCGGCCAGAGTTCAGCACCATGAATGTCGGTTCGGCGGTGGATCGCCGGTCGGTTCGGCGGCTGTCGAGCGCCAGGATGGGCCCGGTCCGGCACCCAACGTAAGCTTAGGTGAATCCCGTTGGGTCGGCGGTTCCGACCGTTGGCAGCGCCACCGTCCGAGCATTGCATACGCAGCACATTCCCTTCGGAACCGCGTCTGTTTCCGTGATGTTGAAGAGCCACAGGTGACACAGACCACAAGTGATCGAGGAGTATGCGCGTGAACGCAAATCAACCCACTGGCCCGGCATCCGCGGCGAACGCCCCCGGGATCGGCTCCGGCGAGGCTGCTACTCCGACCGGCGATTGGCGGACGCTGAAGGGCGATGTCGAGGGCATCGCCGACGTGGCCGTCGAGCGTGGACGGGGATTCGTCGCCGCCGCACGCGCCCATGCCACCGACTATGCCGACCGCCGCAAAGGTGACGCGGCCCAGTCCGTCAACGACCTGGCGCAGGGCCTGCGGGATTCGAGCAAGTCCTTCGAGGAGCAGCCCAACATCAAGGCGTTCTTCGACAGCGCCGCCGAGGGACTCGAGCAGCTCGGTTCCTCCATCGAGAACCGCAGCTTCGCCGAGTTCTACGACGAGGCGGAAGCCTTCGCCCGCCGCGCGCCGGTGGCCGTCGCCGTCGCCACCTTCGTGACCGGCTTCGTCGTCTCGCGCTTCATCAAGTCGTCGAGCATCGCGCATGACCGCGATGCCCGCGATTCCTTCCGAAGCTAGGCGGGCGCCATGTCGAACGCCCCTCAATCCAGCATTCAAAGCCTCGTCGGTGATGCCCTGCGCGAGACCAGCGAACTCGCGCGTAAGGAGATGGCGCTCTTTCGCAACGAGATGACGAGCAACGTCCGCACGCTGTTCATCGGCCTAGCGCTGATGGTCGGCGCCGGCGTCTTCGGGGTCGTCGCCCTGTTCGTCCTCGTGGACGCCCTGGTGAAATGGCTCGCGACGGTGGTGCATTCGGAAGCCTTGTCCGCTCTCATCGTCGGCGGTGTGCTTCTGGTCATCGCCATCGTCTTCGCCCTGATCGGGCGGAGCACCATGTCACTCTCCACCCTGGCGCCGACCCGCACGACACGGCAGATGCGCCAGGACGCGCGTGCGTTGTCGGAAAGGGTTTCGGGATGAGTGAATCGTTGAACGATCTCGAGAAGGACATCGAGGCGAGCCGTGCCCGCCTCGATCTGACCATCGATCGCATTCAGGACAGGCTCTCTGTCCCGAGCATCGTCGATGACATGCTGGGCAATGTCCGCCGGACCCCGCTGAGCGGTGCCTATGACGGCGCTCTCGATGCGATACGGCGCAACCCGGTCCCCGTTCTGCTCATCGCGGCCGGCATCGGCTGGCTTCTGCATCGCACCGGCAAGGATCGGCAGACGCTGACGAAGCGTCCGGTCATCGATCCCAACGGTGCGCTGCCGGTGACGCCGGGCGTGGCCGCGAAGGCCTACGATCCCGACCAGCCGACCCGCCAGCCCGTGAAGGACCTGGCCGAAGCAAACCAGATCTGAGCCATCACGGGCCGATCGACACCCGACTGATCCGGCAGCGGCATCGCCGCCCCATCCCCATTCGACAGGAGTCGCATCCATGAGTTCCAGCAGCATTCCGGGCGGGCCGAAGAGCTCCCTCCCCGACGATATCGCCGTCTCCGCCGGCCTCCCCCACGGCGACGAGACCGCCCGTTCGCTCCACGACATCTCCGACCGCGCGCGCAGCGAAACACGGACCACGGCCGGCGACCTTCGCCACCAGGCCGGCCACCTCGCCGACGATGCCCAGTCGAAGGCCGAGGGCTATGCAGACCGCGCCAAGGCCGCAGCCCTCGACGCGCGCGACACCGTCAAGGACAAGGCGGAATCGTTGCTCGACCGCGCGTCCGGGACCTATGACGACGCCCGTGAATGGGCGTCGGATGCCCACCGCTCCGGCCGTCGCAGCATCGGCGAGTTCGCCGAGCGCGGAAGCCAGCGCCTCGACCGCGGCAAGACCAATGTCGAGCAGTTCGTCACCGAGAACCCGCTTCTCGTCGGCGTGGTCGGCCTCGCGGCGGGAATGCTCCTCGGCGCCCTGCTCCCCAGGACGCGCCGCGAGGACGAGACGGTGGGACATTGGTCCGACGAGGTGAAGGACCAGGGCATCCGCTACGCCCGCGACTTCGCCGACCGTGGCCGCGAGTTCGTGGAGAGCGCGCTCGACCCAGAGAATCTCAACACCACGACCCAGGGTGGTTCAGAGCCGTTCCGCAAGCCGGATGTGCCGCCGGTGCGGCAGCACTGAGCGCGCAATAGATGCATTCATCCAATGCGGCACCTCATCCTGAGGTGCCGCGTAGCGGCCTCGAAGGAGGCTTCCAGGTATCTCGTCGGCATCTGGAGGGCTCTTCGAGGCCCTTTGCTCATGCAAAGGGCGCCTCAGGATGAGGAGGTCTGCTGGGATGATCTACTTCGGCATGGGCATCCGCTGTTAGATCCAATCACATTGGATTTGAGGGTGGGCTTCCTGTGCGAGCTTCAGGATGAAAGAAGGGGCGGCGCTCGACAGCGCCGCCCCTTCGTGTTGGGACTGGGGAGACTATCCGACGAGCGAGGCCTTGCGACCCGTGGCAGCCCCTCAGCCCCGCCTGCTCTGGTGCGGCGACACCGCGATCAACGTCGAGTTCGGTGAGGCCATCGACCCCGAGGCCAACGCGCTCGTTCTGGCCCTCGACCGTGCCGTGCGGGCATCCGGCATCCCGGGGCTCGTCGAGACCGTTCCCACCTACAGGTCGCTCACCGTCCATCTCGATCCCTGCGCGGGCGAGCCCGGAGAAATCGAATCCGCGCTTCTCGCCCTCGTCGGCACGGTCTCCACCGAGACGACACCGCGCCGGCTCTGGCGCATCCCAGTGGTGTATGGCGGGTCCTTCGGCATCGATCTCGCCGATGTCGCCGCCCATCATGGGTTGAGCGCCGACGAGGTCGTGTCCCGGCATGCAGCAGCCGATTACCGGGTGGCCATGAACGGCTTCCTGCCGGGCTACGCCTATCTCTCCGGTCTCGACCCCAGCCTCGCTCTCTCGCGCCGGGAAAGCCCGAGGCCGGTAACGCCGGCCGGTACGATCTCCATCGGCGGCGTGCAGGCTCTGGTGGCGAGCATCGCCGCCCCGAGCGGATGGCACCTCCTCGGGCGGACCCCCGTGCGCGCCTTCCTGCCGGGCCGCGACCCGGTCTTCCTGTTCGAGCCCGGCGACGCCATCCGCTTCCTGCCCATCGAGCCGGAAAGATGGGACGAACTCGACCGGGCAGCGGGGGCCGGTGAGTGCATCGTCGAATGCGAGACAACGCCGTGACCGGGCGTCTCGTCATCCGCAGATGCCATGGCGCGCTCAGCCTCCAGGATGGCGGACGGCAGGGCTACCAGCGCTACGGCCTTTCCGGCTCCGGTGCGATGGACCGCCTCGCCATGGCGACCGCCAACGCGCTGGTGGGCAATGCCCCTGACACACCGGTCCTCGAATTCGGCCTCGGCGGCGGCAGCTTCGTGATGGAGGCCGGACAGGGATGGTTCGCCTGCGCTGGCGCGCCCGGCACGCTCCGTATCGACGGCGCCCCCCTTGCCAGTCACCGCACCGCGACCCTGGCGCGAGGCGCCGAACTCATCGTGGACCCGCCGCGTGAGGGAGCGTTCGTCTACCTCGCCGTGGCCGGCGGGTTCGAAGCGGGTGCCGTGCTCGGTAGCGTCTCGCTGCATCTCCGCGCCGGTATCGGGGGCGTCGAGGGACGTCTGTTCCGATCCGGCGACCATCTGACCTTCGCCGCGATGGAGAGTACTGCACTGGGTGACCGGACCATCGATGCCGTTCCCCTCGACCGGGATGCACCGATCCGCGTCATGCTCGGCCCCCAGGCCGAACGCTTCACCCAAGGCGGGATCGACACGCTGCTGGGCTCGACTTTCACCGTGTCGCATCGCGCCGACCGGATGGGATACCAGCTCGACGGCCCCGTGATCGCCCATGGCGCGGGCGGCTACAACATCGTCTCCGACGCCACCGTCATGGGCTCGATTCAGGTGCCGGGCAACGGCCTGCCCATCGTGCTGATGGCGGATCGGCAGACCACGGGCGGCTACCCGAAGATCGCAACGGTGATCTCGGCCGATCTGCGCCGCATCGCCCAAAGCCGGCCGGGCGATCCGGTCCAGTTCGAGGCCGTCACACTGGCAACTGCACGGGAGGCCGCGCTCCGGCGGCAGCGCGACATCGCCGACCTGCCCGGCCGCCTTCGGCCGCTGGGGGGCTTCGACGCGGAGCGGCTCCTGGGGGCAAACCTCGCCGGTCACGCCGTCGATGCCCTGCGGGAAGGCCCATAAGACGTGACGGCATCCGGTCTTACCGAAATTGATTCGTTCGGCAGTGCGCGACACCCCGATGCCGAAGGGCGTCTGTGTGCGGGAGGAGGGCCAGGATGCGGATCGCCGCGTTGATCTTCGGCCTGGCGTTGCTCGTGGCGACGGCTTTCTGGTTCTTCTACCTCGTCCCCCTGGGATGCGCGATGAACACCACCGGCTGCAACGAGCGGTTCACGGTGTGGAGCAGCCTGGGCCTGGTCCATTTCTGGACGCCCTTCCTCATCGCCGTGTCGGCGCTGGCCTATGGTCTGGGACGGCCGTGATCTTATGTGCCTGGCCGACGAAAGCCGCGCCGGCAGCGAGGGGAAGCCGTCGCCCCCTCGTCTCGTTGAGGCTTTATGGGGCCTGCCATTCGACACCGGCATGCTCGCGGATATCGCCGGGCGCGGACCCGGTATCGGCATCGCTGACCCAGTCGCTCGGCTCGACCACATCGACGATCTCGTCGTCGGGATAGGCCGCGGCGAGGAAGACCTTGGCCTCCCCCTCGGCAGCAGCCCGGACCGTGACCAGCGGGCGAAAACCCTTGGCGGCGCGGATATTGGCGATGAAGAGCTTCGTCATGTGCATTCTCCCGGCCACGCTGACGAGCGCGACACTCGGCTAACGCGGGAAACCTCGATCCGCGCGGGCCTTCGATGAAAATGATGGGCCGCCACCTCTCGCAGCCCGGCGGCACTTCACCCAATGCGGCGATGCCTGCCGAATTCCCCCCATCCGTCTCGACGCCGCGCGAGCGAGCCGCTATCGGGGCAGAATGAAGCTCGCCGATTGCGACATCCTCATCCTCCCCGGCTATGCAGGCTCGGAAGACGGCCATTGGCAGGCCGGCTGGGCCGCTCGCATGGCCAATGCCCGCATCGTCGAGCAGGAGGACTGGCACCATCCCGAAGCCGGCTCCTGGCGTGCGCGCATCGTCGAGGCGGTGGAGGCGGCGACGCGGCCGGTGATCCTCATCGCCCACAGCCTCGGCGTGGTCGCCTCCGTGCAGGCCGCGCCCGCCTTCCCCGAGGGCAAGGTGCGGGGTGCCCTGTTGGTGGCGTTCCCGGATGTGGAGCAGACGCCGAACCTGCCATCCAGCGTCACGGATTTCGCGCCGGTGCCGCGCGATCCCCTGCCCTTCCCGTCCTTGCTGGTGGCGAGCCGCAACGACCCCTATTGCGCCTATGACCGGGCCGAGGACTTCGCCTATTCCTGGGGTGCCGCCCTGGTCGATGCGGGCGAATCCGGCCACATCAACGTGGCGAGCGGGCATGGTCCCTGGCCCGAAGGGCTGATGCGCCTGGCGGGCTTCCTCAAGGGGCTCTGATTCACGCCTTCTCGGCCCCGCCCATCGGCTTCAGCAGCTCCCCGGCCACGTCCGACAGGCGCGGCGGCTCTTCCCTGACGAAGGGGAGCGGGCGGCAGACGGCCAGGGCGGCGAGGCCGAACCGGGCGGTCATCAGGCCGTTGAGCACGCCCTCGCCGAGCTTCGCCGAGACCCGCGCGGCGATGCCGAGGCCAAGGACCTGCTGGATCATGCTCTCGCCCACCGCCATCCCGCCCGTGACGGTGAGATGCGCGAAGGCGGCGCGGGCAAGACGCAGGAATCCGAGAAAGCCCGGACGCCCGCCATAGATCGTCGCGATCTGGCGCAGGAGGCGCACCGCGGCAAAGACCACGAAGGCCACGTCGACGATGGCGCGCGGGCTGAGCGCCGTCACCGCCGAGACCTGCTTGGCGGCCGAGGCGATGGCGTTGCGGGCCTGCCGGTCGAGGGGTTCGAGCAGCTCGTGCTCGGCGAGCCGGATCCGGTCGTCAACATCGAGAATCGTTTCGCCCAGGGCTTTCAGGCGCTGGCGGCCGGCCGCGAGCCCGGTCCTCGTGGCGTAGAGGTCGCAAAGTTCGGCCACCACCGCCTGCGCGCCGGTGTGATCCCGCGTTGCGATGGCCTCGATGGCCTTCGCCCGCAGCTTCTCGATCCGGCGCTCGCGCCAGATGCCCGCGAGTTCGCGCATCACCAGGGCGAGAAAGGCGATGGCCGCGAGGACGAGCAGGGCCAGGGCGACGCCGCCGAGCCAGGGCGCGGCAGAGAACAGGTCCGCGATCATCCGCTCCAGCGACAGGCCGATGCCGAGGGAGACGAGGCCGCCCAAAGCCAGCATCAGCACCGACAGCCACGGCGCCCGCGATTTCGGAGCCACCGGCACGGCGGTGCCGTCCGCCGCCTCGACGATCTCGAACGGCTCTTCGACGATCCTGACCGCGTTCGGCGGCACCGGCGGCGGAACGATGCCCTCCAGGCCTTCGGCCGGCTCGGCGGCGGGGATGCGGAAGGCGCGGGGACGGTTCGGAGAGGTCATGGGCGGACCTTGTCTGAGGCGTAATCGGCAAACTGCGAGACCAGCCTTCCCCCATCCACCCACCTCATCCTGAGGTGCCGGAGCGGAGCGGAGGCCTCGAAGGAGCATTCCAGTTCGCGCAGGGGAGCCTGGAACCCTCCTTCGAGGCCGCTGGCGCGGCACCTCAGGATGAGGTCGGCGAGCGGGATGGGATGATGGGCGGCGGCGCTCACGTCAGCTTGTCGCCGATGAGGAACTGCATCGCCCGGTCGAGGCGTATCTGCGGCAGGTGGCCGGGGCGGCCATGGGCGTCGGGCCGGATTAGCGGGGGGCGGAAGCGGGGAAAGCGGAGCGATCCGGGCGGGACCGCGCCGTCGAGGACGGATTCGGGTCGCGAGGGCAACTCACCGGGGAACACCGCCGCCTCGCTCCGACCATCGAAAATCTCGTCGCCCACATGCTCGCCTGCCTCGGGCGTTCCCGAGACCGCGCGCAGAGTCATGCCGTCATCGTGGACGGTGGTCTCCCGCGTCGCCCGCACGGAGGCGAGGGCGACGGTACCGACGCGGGCGCCGGCTGCCTCGGTCCGGCGCATGGCGCGCGAAACGAGGAGTCGCAGCAAAGCCTCCAGGCGGTCATGGCTGGTCTGGTGCAGGTGATCCGCTTTGGTGGCCGCGAACATGATGCGGTCCGCCCTCGGCGCGAACAGGCGCGACAGGATGGTATTGCGGCCGATGCGGAAGCTGAGGAGCACGGTGTCGAGCGCCTCTTCCAATTCGGCGAGGGCGGCCGGCCCGGCATCGACGGCGGCGAGCACGTCCACGAGGACGATTTGCCGGTCCACCCGCTGGAAGTGGTTACGGAAGAACGGCTCCACGACTTTGGCCTTGTAGGCCTCGAACCGCCGTTCCATGAGCCCCGCGAGGCTGTTCGGGACGATGGTCTCCGGCAGGCCGTCGAGGGGCGCGAAGGTCAGAGCCGGCGATCCGGCGAGGTCGCCCGGCATCAGGAAGCGGCCCGGCGGCGTGGTCGCCACCGATTCCGGCCCGGCGCGCAAAGCGGTGAGATAGGCGGTGAAGGCGATGCTCGCCCGCTCGGCCACGACCTCGTCGAGGGGGCCGGACGGGTCGAGATCCTTCAGCACCGCCAGCCAGGGCGCCGCGATGGCGGCGCGCCCGGTGCGCCGGGTGCCCGCGATGGTGGCGGCGGACCATTCCGCGTAGCTCTGGCCGATCAGAGCGAGGTCGAGGAGCCATTCGCCGGGATAATCCACCACGTCGAGCATCAGCGTGCCCGGCCCGGAGCGCCAGCCGCCCTTGCGCTCATATTCGATGGCGAGGCGGAACTGGCTGATCCGGTCGGTGGAGCGTGGCCACAGGCGCTGCTCCGTCAGGGCCGCGAAATGATCCTCGTAGGGAAAGCGCGGAATGTCGTCGTCGGGTTGCGGCACGAGGCGGGCCCGGCGCAGCCGTCCCTCATGCGCCGGAGCGAAGGCCGGCAGCGCATGGGTTTCCACCAGATGATGGATCAGCGCGGTGGTGAACACCGTCTTGCCCGACCGCGCGAGACCGGTGACGCCGAGCCTCAGGGTCGGCTGGATCAGGAGATCGCTCGATGCCTCGGCGAAGGCCTGGATCGCGGAGCCCGCGCGCGAGGCAAAGCTGATCATGAAGCGAGGGTCTCGTTTGGCCGGAGGGGAGGATGGGAGGCGAATGCAGGGGTGAGGTGGCGCGCGCGTCAAGCGAACGCAAGAACCGGACGCGTCATCGGTCCACCGCGCCGGGATCGACTTGACCAGGATCGACCTGGGCGGCGGCGAGCCGTCCGATGGCGGCCTCGACCAGATCCGGCCCCGCCCCCAGCACGCCGAGTTCCACCGCTGACATGGCGAGCATCACCGGAGCGAGACGGGGCGAGGGCCGACCATCGGCATCGAACAACGCCAGATCGTCCTCGATCTTGAGGCCGACGCTGGCGGCGATCCGGGTGGCGTAATTGCGGATGCGGACCTCGTCATTTCCACAGAGGGGTGCCGGAGCCGCCAGATCCTGCAGCCGTAGACCGGGTAGTCCAGCCGCGAGGGCGGGCAAAGCCGCGGATTCCGCCGCGAACCGGTCTGCCAGCCGGGAGGACGGCGATGTCGCGACGGATTCGGTGGGGCTCGCGATGATCGGCGTGATCGCCGGCCGGCCGATCGTCTCGGCCGCCCCGGCGACGCGGATGGGCCGGGGCTTCGGCCCACCCGCCATCCTCGCCAGCGGCGACCAGGGCTGAACCCGCAGCGGCCCGCCCCGCGCGACCATGCGGGGCTTGCGCATTCCTCCGCGCGCATGGCGGGCGAGGTAGCGGGCCCGGAGCGTCTTGCCGAGACCGAGCGGCGCGAGACCGGTGGAGACCTTTCCGCCCGAAACCCCGGCGCTCGAAACAGCGCATTCCGCCGGCGCCCATCGACGGACGATGGACAGGGCGTTGCGGCGGCCGAACTCGCGGTAATAGCGCCGGAGCAGGGAGGCCGCCGCATCGGCGCCGTCGCCGGCTTTGGCGAACCCGGTATGCCCCTCCGCATCACTGCCGATCTCGCCCCGCCAGCGGGCGCTCTTGATGCACCAGTAATTGTTGAGCTTGACGCAGCGCGCCACGAAAGCGGGCGGGACCGGCGCGTAGCGGGCGACCACGGCGAGGGACGCCGGACGCAGGGCCGCCCCCGCTTCCGCCCGCCAGTTCGACACTGCCCGCTCGCTGGCGAGAAAACTCGGGGCGTCGGAGGGAGGGGCTACCATCGCCACGGCAGATTCCGCGCTCGCGACGCCGGACTTCACGGCGTCGAGGCCGATACCCATGCGCGGCATCAGGGATGTCAGGACGAGAAGCGTGGTGACGAACACGGGATCAGCGGTGGCGGGCCATGGCACTGAGCAACGGCCCAGCCGGTGATCCGTTCAATCTCGCCACATAGGCTCAGGCGGCGTCATCGCGGTCGAGGCCCTTGGGCGTGACGAACCGTTCGAGCCGGCCCGCGCCGGGGCGGAACCCGGTCCAGGCATCGCCCTCGATATCGATGATGGCGAGCGCCGCGGTCGGGAATTCCACCGAGAGCCGCGCCCTCGCCTCGCGGGGGCCGTCGCCCACGAGATCGAGGGAGAGATCCTGCAGCCCGGGATTGTGCCCGATCATGAGCAGGGTCCGGATTTCGGCCGGCGTCGCCCGGATGACCTTGAGCAGCGCGCTTTCCGGCGCTTCGTAGATCGCGTCGACGATCTCGACCTCGGGATTGCCGAGGGCGGCGAACAAGCCCTCCCAAGTCTGTCGCGTCCGCAAGGACGGAGAGACGACGACCTTCTGGGGGATCAGATTCTGCGCCGCCAGATAAGCCCCCATCTGCGGCGCGGCCTTGAATCCGCGTGGGTTCAGCGGACGGTCGATATCGCGCACGCCCGGCGAACGGTCGGACTTGGCGTGGCGCAGGAGCATCAGGCGGCGCATGGACGGAGAACCTTCCTAGTCTAAAGGCCTTACTGGAAGCCGACGACGGGGTGCGGCGTGTAGAGCGATTCGAGGGCGGAGATCTCGTCGGCATCCAGCGCCAGATCGAGGGCCGCCACGGCATCGGTCAGGTGGCTGGGTTTCGACGCCCCGATGATCGGCGCGGTGACGATCGGTTTCTGGATCACCCAGGCCAAAGCCACCTGCGCCCGCGACACGCCCCGCGCTTGCGCGATCTCCGCCACCTTGCCGACGATGGCCCGGTCCGCCTCCTCTGCGGAAGCATAGAGCCGCTTGCCGACCTCGTCGGAATCCTGGCGCGCGCTGCCCTCGTCCCAGTCGCGGGTCAGGCGCCCGCGCGCCAGCGGGCTCCAGGGCAGGACACCGATGCCCTGGTCGGCGCAGAGCGGCAGCATCTCGCGCTCCTCCTCGCGATGGAGGAGGTTGTAATGGTCCTGCATCGTCGAGAACCGGGTCCAGCCATGGAGATCGGCGGTGAACAGGGCCTTGGCGAATTGCCAGGCGTACATGGAGGATGCGCCGATATAGCGGGCCTTGCCGGCCTTCACCACGTCATGGAGCGCCTCCATCGTCACCTCGATGGGCGTGCCGTAATCCCAGCGATGGATCTGGAAGAGATCGACATGGTCGGTGCCGAGCCGCTTCAGGCTGGCATCGATGGAGGCGAAGATCGCCTTGCGGGAGAGGCCGCCGGCATTGGGCTGGTCCTTCAGCGGATAATAGCACTTCGTCGCGAGCACGACGCTGTTACGGTCGGCGAAGTCCTTGAGGGCGCGCCCGACGATCTCCTCGCTGGTCCCGTCGGAATAGTAATTCGCCGTGTCGAAGAAGTTGATGCCGAGTTCGATCGCCTGCCGGATGAGCGGGCGGCTCTCCTCCTCGCGTAGGGTCCAGGGATGGGGGCCGCGCTCGGGAATGCCATAGGTCATGCAGCCGAGGCAGAGCGGCGACACGTCGAGGCCGGTCCGGCCGAGTTTCTTCAGTTTCATGGACAATCCTCCGATGACATGTCGGCCCTATCCGGGCCTGCCTTCGCTCACCCCAAGGCCCGGCCTCGATGGCGACGCCCTGGTTCATGTCCCCGCGTCATCCTGGGGCCGCGTAGCGGAGCCCAGGATCCAGAAACGCAGGTCCGGCCCATTCCTGGCATCGTCACGGCTCTGGATCCCGGGCTCGCCTCCGGCGCCCCGGGATGACGGCGCGGCTCGATACCCGCCCGCTTCAGCCCCCTCTTCCCTCGCGACGCATCATGAAGGCCAGCTTCTCGAAGAGGCTGACATCCTGCTCGTTCTTCAGGAGCGCGCCGTGCAGCGGCGGGATCAGCTTGCGGCCGTCGCGCTCGCGCAGGGTCTCTGGCGAGACATCCTCCGACACGAGGAGCTTGAGCCAATCCAGCAATTCCGAGGTGGAGGGCTTCTTCTTCAGACCCGGCACCTCCCGCGTCTCGAGGAAGACCCGCAGGGCCTCCTCCACGAGGCGATGCTTGATGCCGGGGAAGTGCACCTCGACGATGGCCTTCAGCGTCTCGGCGTCGGGGAACTTGATGTAGTGGAAGAAGCAGCGGCGCAGGAACGCGTCCGGCAGTTCCTTCTCGTTGTTCGAGGTGATGATGACGATGGGGCGGCGCTCGGCGCGGATCGTCTCTCCGGTCTCGTAGACATGGAACTCCATCCGGTCGAGTTCGGTCAGGAGGTCGTTGGGGAACTCGATATCGGCCTTGTCGATCTCGTCGATGAGGAGAACCGGGCGCTCGGGATGCGTGAACGCCTCCCACAGCTTGCCGCGCCGGATGTAGTTGCCGATCTCCGACACGCGCGGATCGCCGAGCTGGCTGTCGCGCAGGCGCGAGACCGCGTCGTATTCGTAGAGGCCCTGCTGCGCCTTGGTGGTTGATTTGACGTTCCAGGTGAGGAGTGGCGCACCGAGCCCCTTGGCGATCTCCTCCGCCAGGACGGTCTTGCCGGTGCCGGGCTCGCCCTTCACCAGAAGCGGCCGTTCCAGCACGATGGCCGCGTTGACGGCGGTGGTGAGGTCCGAAGTGGCGACGTAATCGGCGGTACCGGTAAAGCGCATGAGGCGTCGGCTTTCTGTTGCGGCTTCATCCATTGGGAAGCTTCAGCCTCTGCGGAGCAGCCGATGCGCGTTTCCCCGAAGCGGGATGGCGACGGGTGCCCTCCCACTACCGAAATTCGGCTGAAGCGTAGAGCCCTCAGAGCGACTTCCCGTCGCTCCAGACGCAGTTCGAGGCCAGGATCGCGAGGTTCACGTCGGATTTCTGCGGCTGCGGCAGAACCTTGCCGTCCATGGCGAGATCGATCTTCATCTCGACCTGGCCCTTGGCCTCGTTGGTCCGGCGGGAGAAGTAGCAATATTGCTGGAAGGGCACTTCCTCGTTGGCGCGGAAGTTCCAGCCGGTGACGATCTGGCCGTCCATGTACGGCACCTGTTTGAACACTGTGAAAGTGGTGTTCACCGTGGCCTTCGAGGCAGGGGCGGCGTCCTTGCCGAGCTGGGCCTGGGTCGGCGACGGAGAGGAGCGGACGGGGCCGCCTTCCAGTTTCAGGACGTTGTCGGTGAGCGTCACCTCACCCTTGGTCTTCAGCGTCACGTCGGACAGCGCGGCCTGCATGGCGGCGGCGATCTTCTCCGCCGCCGAGTCGAACTGGTTCATGTAGGCGTAGCCATAGGACGCCGCGCCGATGCCGATGCCGGCGAGCGCCGCGAAAGCACCCGCCCCGATGGCCCGGAACAGGAAGGCGCGCGCGGCGGTGATCCTCGTCTCGGCCCGGAGCCGGCCGTTGACGCTCTGGGCCAGGACGACGTTTTCCGGCGTCCCCGATGCATGGATGCTCATGCGCCGGCTCCCGCATTAGCCGCGGGCGGGATGTGGATATTGGGCGCGGTGCGGCGGTCCAGCGGGATCACCTCACCCGTTGGCGTCACGTCGCGCACGGGCTTGGGCGGCGCTAGGCCCATCTCCTGGCGAATGGAATCGGTGATCGAGTCGAGCATGTAGGGCGTCGCCTCGAGGTTCACGGCCGCGCCGAGATCGTCCTCGTCCATGAAGGTCTTGCGCACCGAGACCGCGCAGAGCGCCAGGATCGTCGAGGCGAAGGCGGCGCAGAGGGCCGGCACGAACACGAAGATACGCAGGAACGCGTGGACCTGCGCATCCGTCACGTCGATCGGATCGACGCCGTAGACCATGGCGGTGAAGGAGTGGAGCTGCGAGCGGTTTACCGAATTGCGATAGGCCTGCTCGGCATCGGCGACCTTGCGCTCGGCCACGCCACGGTCGAGTTCGGCCCGCGCCTTGCGGGCTTCCTCGAGAGACTTCGTCACCACCGCCCGGTCGGCGCCGGCCTTGCCGACACTGGCATTGAGGGTGGCGGTGCGTGGATCGGTGACGCATTTCAGGTTGGAATAGCGCTGGCCCTTGCTGTTGGTGCCCGAGACGCGCTCACAGCGCTGGGCGGGCAAGGCCGAAAGCTGGCTCGCATTCTCGGCGGCGCGCTTCTCGATCTGGTCGAGTTCCGTCGTGTACTGGGCCACACGGGCATCGGCGGCGGCGATGCGGTTGTCGATGGTCGAGCGGTCGGCCTGCGCGTCCTTGAGGGCGGTCTTGGCCTTGGCGGCATCCATGAGGCGCGGGTGGAACATCATCTCGCCGAGCTGCGACACCGACTTGGTGGTGACGCCTGCGGCGAAGATGATGCCGACGATGGCCAGCGCCCGGATGAAGTAGGAGCGCTGCGTGCGGGCCAGGATGCCCAGCGGCACGCGGCAGAGCTCCACCGCCGCGTAGACCAGCGGCGCGAGGAGCATGAAGTAGAAGGCCTTGTCGTCCCCGTCGCTGTAGACCCCGGCGAACAGCCAGGCGCCCCAGAGGGACGCGCCGATGACCATGAACTCGACGAGATACGCGATCCCGACATAGCCCCACTTGATCCGGTAGCCCTTCTCGAGATGGCGCTCGTGCGTCCAGCGCTCGGACTCACGGATCCAGTCACGTCGTTCGCGCTGAACATCCCGGTTGGGCGGCGACTTTCGCATGAGGCACTCGTGTCTTCAAAAAACGCGACGAACGACGCAACAAACCGTGAGGTAAGCTGGGGCTTAACCGATCGTTAAGTTCCGCCCTATGCGGCCATTGTGCCGTTTTTGCGCCATTCCGTATCGCAGCGCAAAACCCCTTCCGCGCCAGCGCGTCCCGCATGCATGGCTGAGTGCGGCGAGGGATGAAATCCGCATGGGCCGGCAAAAAGCAGGTTGCCCAGGCGGTACATGGGCTTGCATGCTCTCCTCGCTGCCGGCGACCCGATGGATTCCCGCGGCCGGAGTTCCCTGTGCAGAACTTCGGCTGCCCCGTCTCGGCCAGCGTCGCGCGCACCACTCTCGGGAGATTGCCCAGCTCGATGACGGACGTTCACGCCGGATCCTACAAGGAAGCGATCATCTTTCTCGTCACCGCAGGCGTGGTGGTGCCGCTGTTCCACCGGCTGCGCATCAGTCCGGTGCTGGGCTTCATCGGAGCGGGCGCGATCCTCGGGCCGTTCGGCCTGGGGCGACTGGCCGACACGGTGCCATGGGTGTCGATCTTCACCATCGGCAATCGGTCCGAGATCGCGCATCTGGCCGAATTCGGCGTGATCTTCCTGATGTTCATGATCGGCGTCGAGCTGTCATGGGAGCGGCTCCGCACCCTGCGCCGCCTCGTCTTCGGGCTCGGATCGGCCCAGGTGCTGGCCTCCTCCCTCGTCATCGGCATCATCCTGTTCGCCCTCGAAGTGCCGTTGGCCGCCTCCGTCATCGTCGGCCTGGCGCTCGCCTTGTCCTCCACCGCCGTGGTCCTGCCGGTCCTGGCCGAACAGAAGCGCCTGAACACGCCCGCGGGCCGCGCCAGCTTCGCCGTGCTGCTGTTCCAGGATCTCGCCGTGGCGCCGATGCTGTTCGCCATCGCCGTACTCGGCCGCAGCGACGGGGCGGATGTCGGCGGCGCTCTCGCCCTCGCGCTCGGACAGGCGGCCATCGCCCTCGTCCTCATCGTGGTCGCCGGCCGCCTCGCGCTACGGCCCCTGTTCCAGCTCGTGGCCCGGACCCGCTCGCCGGAACTGTTCATGGCCGCCTGCCTCCTCGTCATCGTGGCGACCGCCCTGACGGCGGCGGCGAGCGGCCTCTCGATGACGCTCGGCGCCTTCGTCGCGGGCCTGCTCCTGGCGGAGACGGAGTATCGCCGGGCGATCGAGGCGACGATCGACCCGTTCAAGGGGCTGCTGCTCGGGGTCTTCTTCGTGTCGGTGGGCATGAACCTCGACCCGGCCCAGCTGATGGCGGCGCCGAAAACCATCCTCGGCCTGTCCATCGGGCTGATCCTCATCAAGGGCGCGGTGATCCTCGTGGCGGCCCGGTTCCTCCGCATCCAGCGCGGTGTCGCGCTCGAAGCGGCGCTCCTCCTCGGCCCCGGCGGCGAATTCGCCTTCGTCCTCATCGGCGGCGCCATCGCGGGCGGGCTCGTGCCGGATGGCCTCGGCCAGGCGGCGCTGATCGTCACGACGGTGACGATGATCGCGATTCCAGGGTTGGCGAGCCTCGCGCGCCGTCTCGGCAAGCGGATGTCCCGCTCCAATCTCGGTCGCGCCCGCGCCGAGCCGGTGCCGGACAAGCAGCAGAACCGCGTCATCATCGCCGGCTACGGCCGCGTCGGACGGCAGGTCGGCGAGATGCTGGCCCGCCACAAGATCCCGTATCTCGCCCTCGATGCGGACGCGGCACGTGTCTCCGAGCACCGCCGCCTCGGCAACCCGGTCTATTTCGGCGATTCCTCCAACCCGGAACTGCTGCGGCGCTGCGACATCGCCAATGCCCGCGCCCTCGTCGTCACCCTGGACAATCCCCGGGCCGTGGAGGCCGTGGTGGAAGCGGCGCGCGCGGAGCGCCGCGACATCACCATCGTCGCCCGCGCCCGCGACGCCCGCCACGCCACGGCGCTCTACGAACTGGGCGTCGACGACGCCGTGCCCGAGACCATCGAAGCGTCCCTGCAGCTTTCGGAAGCCGTGCTGGTGGATGTGGGCGTCCCCATGGGCCTCGTCATCGCCTCGATCCACGAGCGGCGCGACGAGTACCGCGCCATGCTCAAGCGCAAGGAGACCGAGGTCAGGCCGGCTTTCCGCGCGCGGCGCACCGTAGGCAAGAACCTCGAGGCAGGAAAGGTGATGGAAGCTCGGGAAGCACCGTCGAAAGAAGAGCAGCCCGCAAAGAGCGCCTGATCGATCTGGCGAAGCGTATCGTTCCATACGAACCGCCACGCCACTTACGTCGAAGTAGTGGATAATTCTAACGCGCGTCTGAAATTCGGCGGATCGACCAACGAATGCTCTTGCGATGGCCTGAAAGCGAAGTAGCCTCAGCTATCGACGTTGGTCGAAGACATGGTGCTGACTGGGCGATGCGGGCCGGTCGGTCAGGAATCGTGCTTGGGGCGAGCGGTACGGCAAGGGATCAGAACAAGCGGCCCTGTCCGCGCTCGGGCATGGTCGGCTTCGGCTGATCCGTCGGCGCCGCCGGCGCCGGATCGCTGGATTTGGCGCGGGGACGAGCGGGAGCGCGAGCCTTCGGCTCCGATCCCGGTGAGAAGCTACAGCGATAGATGATTTCGTCGGGCGGGCCGACGCCGGTATTGAGCGGGACCGCCAGGGTGTCGCCGGAATAGCGCCAGTTGCGCGTACCCTTGTCCCAATAGAGCCAGACCGTCGAGGGATGGCCCTTGATGGCGAAGACCGCCGCCTTCTTCGAGATCGCCTGGACGGTGCGCGGTTCGTACATGCCCTTCTGGCGATAGGCTTCTTGGAACGAGGCTGGCTGGCGCTCGATGAAGGTGTTCCTCACGATCTGAATCGTCGCGCCCGGTTTCGCCAGAAACCGCTTGAAATCACTCAAGGAGCGCAAGACGAGCGCCATAACGTCCACCCTTACTCTGCCAAATACCCCGGCCCTGACTTGACGTTCACTCTGCCTCTCAGCTGTTTGATTCCAATGACAGTGTTGAAGGTGCAACGAACACAGTTTGCGGCGATATCAACAGAATTCCCGACTTATACCCAGCTTCGTCGATGCCGAACGACGAAAGCGCGCCGCATATCCTACTGAATTCAAGATTATTTCCGTTATCCGGCTCACGACATCGGCCCGCGAACCGTGGCACCGGGACGCGCTCCCACCGATGCGGATGTGGCCTTGACCCGAGCGCCGGGATCGCGCGTTCTCCGCCCATGCTGCTGCATTTCTTCACGGCCCTGCGCGATGCCAAGGTTCCCGTCACGTTGCGGGAGCATCTCATGCTGCTCGACGCCCTGGACCGCGACCTCGCGGACAAGCGCGTGGAAGAGTTCTATCTTCTCGCCCGCGCGGCCCTGGTGAAGGACGAGCGCCATCTCGACCGGTTCGACCGGGTCTTCGGCACCGTGTTCAAGGGCATCGAGACCCTGGGCGAGGCCACGGAATCGACGGCGATCCCAGAGGAATGGCTCCGCAAGCTGGCGGAGAAGTATCTCACCGATGCCGAGAAAGCGGAGCTCAAGTCGCTCGGATGGGACAAGCTGTTCGAGACGCTGAAACAGCGGCTCGCCGAGCAGAAGGAACGCCATCAGGGCGGCAACAAGTGGATCGGTACCGGGGGAACCTCACCGTTCGGCGCCTATGGCTACAACCCCGAAGGCATCCGCATCGGCCAGGACGGCAACCGGAATTTTCGCGCGGTGAAGGTGTGGGACAAGCGCGAATTCAGGGATCTCGATGACAGCGTCGAGCTCGGCACACGTAACATGCGGGTCGCCCTGCGCCGCCTGCGGCGCTTCGCCCGCACCGGTGCGGCCGAGGAGTTCGATCTCGACGGCACCATTCGCGAGACCGCCAATAAGGGCTATCTCGATGTTCGCCACCGGCCGGAGCGGCGCAATGCCGTGAAGCTGCTGCTCTTCCTCGATGTCGGCGGCTCGATGGACTGGCACATCGCCCTGGCGGAGGAACTGTTCTCCGCCGCCCGCGCCGAGTTCAAGCATGTGGAGCATTTCTACTTCCACAATTGCCCCTACGAGCGCGTGTGGAAGGAGAACCGCCGGCGCCACGACGAGGCGATCCCGCTTTTAGACGTCCTGCGTACCTATCCGGCCGATTACCGTGTCGTCTTCGTCGGCGACGCCTCCATGAGCCCCTACGAGATCGTCATGCAGGGTGGCTCCGTGGAGCATTGGAACGAGGAGACGGGCCAGGTCTGGCTGGAGCGGGTGCTGGAACGTTTTCCGAAATCGGTCTGGCTCAACCCGGTTCCCACCGAACACTGGGCCTATACCCAGTCGATCGGCATGATCCGTGGCATCGTGGCGAACAGGATGTTCCCGCTGAACCTCGAAGGGATCGACGGCGCCATGCGGTCCCTGGTGAGATGACGGACGACCGGATGCCCCAGGGCGGGTTCAGCCCGCTCGTTCCGGAACTCGACATCCGCGACCTTCCCGCCTCGCTCGCCTTCTGGTGCGGGGCGCTCGGGTTCGCGGTGGCCTATGCCCGGCCGGAGAACGGCTTCGCCTATATCGAGCGGGGTGGAGCACAGGTGATGCTTAACCTCGTCAACGGGAACTGGCAGACGGGCTCCCTGGAACCGCCGCTCGGTCGCGGGATCAACCTCCAGATCGCGGTGGATGCCCTCGATCCGATCCTGACGGCCCTGGACGCCGTGCCCTGGCCTCTCTTCCGGCCAGCCCACGAGGCCTGGTACCGGGTCGGTGAGACGGAAGTCGGCGTCAGGCAATTCCTGGTTCAGGATCCCGACGGGTATCTGCTGCGCTTCAGCGAAAGCCTCGGTCGTCGTCCGCTCAGCCTTGGCGAGCCGGCGTAATGACCTTCAGCCCGTCGAGTTCGGGCTTGATCCGAATCTGGCAGCACAGGCGGGACGTCGCACGCACGTCGGAAGCGAAATCGAGCATGTCCTGCTCCATCGGCTCGGCCGGCCCGACCGCATCGACCCAATCGGCATCGACATAGACGTGACAGGTGGCGCAGGCGCAGGCGCCGCCGCATTCGGCATCGATGCCCGGCACATTGTTGCGGATCGCCGCTTCCATGACGGTCGATCCTACGTCGGCTTCCACGGTCCTGGCCGTACCAGCATGGTCGACGTAGGTGATCTTGGGCATCAAAGACTCCAGGCTCGGACAACACGTCTGTGGCCGGTTGTGCAGCGCGACTGCCTTGAAGGCGCGGCCCATCGAATGCAAGCGTCACCGGACCTATCGCCCCACATTCCTGCGCTTACGTCGCAGATGCCGTCCCGTTCCCTCCAAGCGTGGCAAGATCAGCCAAGTGCGTCGATTTCCGCCAGGGTGGCTGTCACCGCCTCGTCGAGGCGGGCGACCGTCTCCACCGGAACCTCCCTCCCCTCGCGCAGGCGATCCTCGATGGACGCGGCGAGGTCGGCGACCGGCGCGGAGCCGATGCCGAGGGCCGAGCCCTTGAGCGTATGGGCGAGGTCGGCCCGCCGGTCCGGATCGAGATCCGCGTCGACGATTCCGGGCATCAGCCGGCGGCATTGGCCGGCGAAGAGCCCGAGCAATTCGCGGGCGAGGTCGACGTCGCCGAATGTCTGTCCGGAGAGGTAGGCATGGTCAATCAGAGGGGTCACGGGTCTCCTCGCCTTAACCGAACCGGGCGATCGGGCCCGACTCGAGCAGTCTATCCACAGGAGCGGCCGAGATCGTTCGCTTCCGTTTAAGCCTTGGGGCATCATGCAGAATGCCGACGGAATGAAACCGGCGCCAAGCTTGGTAACCATTCCGTTAAGGTTTTTTGGACGGTTCGATCCACTCGGGTATCCGGGTCTCGCGCCGAGGTCTAAACTTCCTTGGTAAATTGGTAAAAATGTCGTCGATCACCGGGTGCGGCCGGCTTCGACGATCTGCGTAACGAGGCGTTGAATGGCCACGGAAAAGAAGCTCAAGGACCCGGCCGAGGCGGCTCTTTCCGCCATCGAGCAGGCCCTCAACCTGGACTTCCCCTCGACGCAGGCGGCGGAGCCCCGGGTCGAGCCGCGGCTTCCCGATGTGGGCGACAACGATCTGCTGAGCGAGCAGGGTGGCCGCCTCGCGCCCCCTCGCCTCGATCTCGACCAGCCCCTCGCTTCCGACCTGCCGCCGCCGGACCGCAACCGGCCGCGCCGCGAAGGAGGTCTGCTGCCGCCGGACCGCTCCATGGTGGCCAATGACGACCGCCAGAACATCGGCATCCTGCAGCAGACCCTGCGCGTGCGGCCGTCCGGCACGCCCTACATCGTCGCCTCGATCGTCTCCGCTGTCTGGTTCGCCGCCCTCCTCGCCCTCGCCTGGAACCAGTCGGGGGGTGAGCTGAAGGGCTTCTTCGCCGGAATGACGGCGCTTCAGGCCGCCGTCGGCGCCACCGCCATCGTCGGCCCCATCGTCCTGTTCGCGATCATGGCGATGCTCGCCGTCCGTGCGCAGGAGATGCGCCTCGTGGCCCGCGCCGTCGGCGAAGTCGCGATCCGCCTCGCCGAACCCGAGAACTTCTCCACCGATGCCGTCCTCACCATGTCGCAGACGGTCCGCCGCGAGGTCGCGGCCGTGGGCGACGGCGTCGAGCGGGCGCTCGCCCGTGCCGGCGAGCTGGAAACCCTGGTCCGCGGCGAGATCGCCACCCTGGAGCGGGCCTATTCCGACAACGAGATCCGCATCCGCTCCCTGGTCGACGAGCTCGTCGCACAGCGCGAATCCATCGTCGCCAATGCGGAGCGCGTTCGCGGCGCGATCACCGGGTCGCACCAGAACCTGACCCAGGAGCTCGATGGCGCAGCCGAACGCATCGTCGCGGCGGTGACCGGCGCCGGTGAACGGGTGACCGGTGCCCTCGACGCGCGCGGCGACGCCATCACTTCGGCGCTCGGCAACCGTGGCGACGCCATCACGGCGGCCCTCGGAGAAGCCGGCGACCGCGTGGTCGGCCTCGTCACCGACCGTGGCGACGACCTGGTGCAGCGCCTCGCCAGCACCAGCGAAGGTGTGCGCAGCAGCCTGACCGAAGTCGGCAACACCCTGACGCAATCCCTGGAAAGCCGCGCGGCGGACGTTACCCTCGCCTTTGAGCGGACCGGCGGCATGCTCACCGCGACGCTGGCCGACAATGCCGGCCAGGTCGCCCGCACCCTCGCCCAGACCGGGATGGAGGTGATCGAGAGCCTGAACCGCCAGGGCAGCGAAGTTCGCCAGACCTTCGAGGAATCCGCGCGCGGCCTCGAGAACACGTTCCTCGCACGCGGCACCGAACTGACCACGACCTTCTCCAATACCGGCGGCCAGATCACCGCCCGGTTCGCCGAGACCGGCACGGCGCTCCGCGAGCATTTCGCCGCCACGGGCGCCACCATCACCGACGACATCGCCGCTCGGGGCGCGGCCCTTCGCGCTGAGATCGAAGCTGCCGGCAGCGGCGTATCCGAGACCATCGAAACCCGTACCCGCGAGGCGCAGGCGGGTCTGGCCCAGGCATCCGAGGGAATCGTCGAAACGTTCGCGGCCCGGACCACGGCCCTGCGCGACGATCTCATCCGGTCGATCGAGACCGCCGGCAGCGGGATCGACGATCGCGCCGGTCTTCTGGCCGAGCGCATCGATACGGTGGCCAACCGCCTGCACGAAACCCTCACCGTCCAGGGCGGCTCGCTCGAGAGCAACCTGACCTCCGCCGGGGAGCGCGTGGGGGATCTCGTCACCCAGCGTGCCGAGGAGGCCGCGCGGGCGATGGATGCGGCCCTGGCGGCCCTCGGCACCCATTTCGAAACCCGGGCCATGGGTACGGTGGAGAACCTCCGGGGCACCGTGGCGGGCCTCAACGGCGAGATCGACACCCGGTCGGCCGAGGCAGCGGCCGCGCTCCGCAGCAGCGGCGAGGATACGGCCTCCGTCGTCAATGCCAGCATCCGCCGCCTGACCAAGGCCGGCGAGCAGGTCGGCGGTCTTGTTACCCAGCGTGTCGAGGACGCGACCCTCACCCTGACCGGAGCCTTCGGGGTTCTCGGCAGCACCTTCGATTCCCAGTCCGGCACCGCGATCGAGAGCCTGCGCGCCGTCCTCGACACCCTGGCCAGCGAGATCGGCTCGCGGACCAGCGAGGCCGCCGACATCTTCCGCCGCAGCGCGGAAGAGACCACGGTGAGCCTCGGCGCCAGCACGGCGGAAGCCGCCCAGGCCCTGCGGCGTTCCTCGGCGAGCGCCACCGGCGAACTCGAAGCCCGCACGGTGGAGGCGGTGCAGATCTTCGAGCAGCGCCTGTCCGCCACCTCCGCCGAGCTCGCCGCCCGCACACAGGAAGCCGCCGAGCTCCTCCAGCAGGCCGCCAGCGGCCTCAGCGGAGAGGTGGGTGGGCGCGCCCAGGACGCGATGGAAGCGCTGCGCCGGACCCTGTCCGAGATCGACCAGACCCTGGTCAGCCGCGCCACCGAGGCGACAGGCGCGATCGCCCGCGCGGCCGAGAATGTCGGCGGCGAACTCGCCGCACGGATCAAGGATGTCGAGGCTTCCTTCGGCACGCATAGCCGTGGCCTCACCGACCTCATCACCACCCATGCCGAAGAGGCGCATGGCCAGCTCGCCAATACCGGCCGCGAGATCGTTCTGGCGGTGACCGCCCAGAGCGCCCGCGTCAGCGACGCCCTCGCGCAGAGCGGCGCCACCTTCGCCGACACGACGGAAAGCCGCGCCAAGGCCATCGACACCGTGCTCAACGACCGCCTCGCGGCGCTCCAGGAGACGATTGCGCGCGGCGATATCCTCGCCGACCGCATCGCCCGCGACACCTCCGCCCTCAGCGAGACTGTCACCGGTCAGCTGCAGGAGATGGACCGCGTCATCACGGTTCAGGGCAAGGCGGTGGCCGACACCATCGCCGAGCGCACCCGCGAAGCCCGCGAGACCGTGGAGAGCCAGCTCGGCGCCCTCGAGGAACGCTCCGTGAAGCGCTCCGCCGAGATCGGCGAGACCTTCACCCATCTGGTGAGCCAGATCGACGGTCAGCTCGGCTCCCGCGCCACCGCCCTCAACGAGGCCCTGATCCTGCGCACCGGCGAGATGGCGCGCATCATGGTCGAAGGCAGCCGCGACCTCGTACAGACCCTCGATGCCCGCGCCGACGGCATGGCGCAGGACATCGCCAACCGCAGCCTGGCCCTGGGCGATACCCTCGGCAGCCGCTCTACCGAGATCGCCGAGCGCTTCGAGCAGCAGGCGACCGACCTGTCCCGCCGCATCGAAGAGGGCGTCGGCCGCTTCGACACCAGCGTCGTCGGGCGTCTCGACGGCATCGCCGCCGCGCTGGAAGAGCGCAGCCGCCTGATCGACGAGACCTTCGGCTCCCAGGCCTTCGAAGCGATCCGCCTCATCGAGAGCCGCACCCGCGCCGTGGACGAGGATCTCGCCAACCGGACCCGCGAGCTCGTCGAGATGATCGAGAGCCGGACGGGCCATGCCAACGAGGCTCTGGCTGGACAGGCGGAGGCGATCCGCTCGTCCTTCTCGCACCGCGCGGAAGCCCTGGCCGCCCTCATCGACGAGCGCACGGCCGCCATGGGCCAGGAGCTCGACGAGAAGGGACGCGTCGTGTTCGGCGCCCTCGGCACCCGTATCACCGAGTTGGCGCAGCTGTTCGATCGCGGCGGCTCCTCCCTGGCGGAGCTTCTGGAACAGCGCGGCGACACCATCATCGCCCGCCTGCGCGACGTCGTCGCCGATGCGGACCGTCTGCTCAGCGAAGGCGAAGGCCGCCTCGGCTCCACCCTCCAGACGCGGACCACCGATATCGGCAGTCTGCTCGACGAGGGCGTGCGCACCGTCCACCAGCTCCTGGACAACCGGACCAACGAGATCCGGACCATGCTGGACGATCATTCCCAGGTGCTCGCCAGCAGCTTCGAGGACCGGCTGGCTCCGTTGCACGATTCGCTCGGCCAGCACGGCCGGACCTTCGTCGACACGATCGAGGCCAGCCTCGGCGGCGCGGCCGGCGCGGTGGAAGCCCGCACCCGCGACCTGGTCGCGCTGTTCGACCAGCGCATCGGCGCCCTGGACGAACTCGTGGACGGTCGCGGCGCGAGGATCGCGGAATCGGTGGAAGCCCGCACCCACGGGCTCCGGACCCTGTTCGACGACATCCTCACCGCCCTCGACGGCCTGGTGGACAGCCGCGCCGAAGCCCTCACCGACCGGGTCGATGCGCGCACCCACGCTCTGAGCGCCCTGTTCGACGAGCGCCTGCGGGCGATCGATGATCTGGTGGAGAACCGCGCGGCCGAACTCGTCCGCACCATCGACACCAAGGGCACGGCCCTCACGCAGACCGTCGACGACCGGACCCACGCGATGGGTGCCCTGTTCGACGACCGCATGCAGGCGCTCGACGCCCTCGTGGCGGAGCGTTCGGCCGATTTCGCCCGGACCATCGACACCAAGGGTACGGCCCTCACGCAGACCGTCGACGACCGGACCCACGCGATGGGCGCTCTGTTCGACGACCGCATGCAGGCCCTCGACACCCTCGTGGCGAACCGTTCGGCCGATTTCGTGCACACGCTGGACACGAAGGGCTCCGTCCTGACCCGCTCGGTCGATGCCGGCACGGCCATGCTGAGCACGCTGTTCGACGAGCGTCTGCGCGCCCTCGACGAGCTGATCGAGAACCACGCGACGCAACTCATCCATACGGTGGACGAGCGCGGCGGCAGCCTCACCCGGTCCCTCGACGACCGCACCGGCTCCCTGCGCGCTCTCTTCGACGAGCGCCTGCGCGAGCTCAACGCCCTCGTGGAGAACAGGACGGCGGACTTCGCCCAGACGGTGGACGACCGGGGCGGACACCTCACCCGGTCCCTCGACGACCGCACCGGCTCCCTGCGCGCCCTCTTTGACGAGCGCCTGGGCGAGCTCAACGCCCTCGTGGAGAACCGGACAGCGGAATTCGCCCGTACCATGGAGATGCAGGGCAGCACCCTGTACCAGGCGGTGGACGATCGCACCCAGTCCATGGGGACGCTGTTCGACGAGCGCCTGCGCGCCCTCGACACCTTGGTGGACGACCGCGCGGCGGCGTTCGCCCGCACCATCGAGCATCAGGGCACGTCGCTGACCCAGGCCGTCGAGGCTGGCGCCCAGGCCATCGGCACCGTCTTCGACGAGCGTCTGCGCGCCCTCGACCATCTCGTGGACAACCGCGCGGCCGATCTGACGCAGACCATCGACAATCGCGGCATCTCCTTGAGCCAGGCCGTCGAGGCCACTGCCCAGGCCATCGCGACCGTCTTCGACGAGCGCCTGCGCGCCCTCGACCACCTCGTGGACAACCGCGCCGCCGATCTGACGCAGACCATCGACAATCGCGGCACGTCCCTCAGCCAGGCCGTCGAGGCCACCGCTCAGGCCATCGGGAATGTCTTCGATGCGCGGATGCGTGCCCTCACCGATCTCGTCGAAGACCGGACCGGCGCGTTCACCCGCACGGTGGACGATCAGGGCCAGTCACTGACCCAGTCGGTCGATGCTCGTACGCAGGCCATCGCAGCTTTGTTCGACGAGTGCCTGCGCGCCCTCGACCAGCTCGTGGACAGCCGTGCGACCGCTTTCGCTCATGCGATCGACAACCACGGCGCCGCCCTGACCCAGGCCGTGGATGCCCGCAGCGAAGCCTTCACGAACCGGATCGACAGCCGGATGAAGGTGTTCGCCTCCCTCGTCGCGTCACGCGGCGATGCTCTCGCCAATGCCTTCGACGACCGCCAGGACGCCTATGCGGCCCTGGTCGACGAGCGCAGCGCGACGATGCTCTCCGCCTTCGACGAGCGGGTGAACCGCCACGCCGCCCTCGCCCAAGCCCATGCCGATGCGCTCGCAACGGCTCTGGACCAGCGCAACGAGGCCGTGGCCGCCCTCATCGACGGGCGCAACCAGGACATGGTCGCCGGCTTCGATCGCCGCTCGACCGCCCTGGCCTCTCTGATCGAGGCGCGCGGGCAGTCCCTGGCCCGCCGGCTCGCCGAGAGCGCGGAGACTATTACCCGCGCGATCGAGGAGCGTGGGGGATCGATCGTGGAGACGATCGACACGCGCGGCACCCATATGGTCGAGGCGATGGCGACGCATTCCGAGCGCCTCCGCGAGATCGTCGAGGGGCCGGCCTCCCAGCTCGTCGCCTCCCTGGGCGAGCGCAATCAGGAGATCGCACGTATCCTCGACGAGAGCGGAAAGCCCCTCGCCGACACCTTGCGTGATCGTGTTCGGGACCTCGCCGAACAATCCGAGGCGTCCAGGAACGCCTTGCTCGCAGCCATCGACGGTGGCGCCTCCCGTGCGCTGGCGAGCCTCAACGAGGCGAGCAATCGTCTCCGCAGCGAACTCGCTGGCGTCTTGGACCGGGTCGAGGGGGCGAATTCGGCCCTGCGCGAACTCGTCACCGATGCCGGAGAGAATCTCGGCGCCATCGAGAACGGCCTGTCGGGCCGGGTCGAGCAGGTGCAGGCGACGCTCTCCGCCATCGGCACCGAGACGGAGCGCGCCAGCAGAAGCGTCGCCGAACAAGTCGACCAGCTGAAGGCCGTCGCCGAGGGCGCCCTGCGCGATGCGGCCGACCTCGCCGCCTCGCTCGATGCCCGCGGGACCTCGCTCACCGAGATCGCCCGCGCTCATTCCGGCACGCTCACCAACGCGGCCGGCTCTCTGGAAACCGTCGAGACGCGCCTCGTCGATCTTCTCGCCAGCCGCGACAAGGCGGTGGAAGAGGTGCTGACCCGCATCGAGGCGCGGTCGGGCGTCCTCGAGGAGCAGACCGCGCGGTTCGACACGCAGATGGCCGAGACCCTTCGCTCCGCCGAGGAGCGGGCGCGCGGCATCGCCAGCAGCCTGTCCGATGCGGCGCAAAGCGCGGGCGCCAGTGTGACCGGAGCCTTCGAAGGCCTGCGCAAGGATGCGGGCAGCGAAGGCGAGCGGACGGCGACCGCTGTTCGCACGGCGATCTCCGGCGCATCCGAGCAGATGATGACGGTGTTCGAGAGCGCAGCCGGCCGCTTCGGCGACTCGGTGGCGGGGATGCGCGAGATGGCGGCGGAGATCCGTCGCGAACTCGAAGCGACGCGGGCGGACCTGCAGCGCGGCGTTCTGGAAATCCCGCGGGAGACCCAGGAAGCCACCAGCGAGATGCGTCGGGTCGTCTCCGACCAGATCAAGGCGCTGAACGAGCTGTCCTCGCTCGTCTCCCGCTCGCGGCGCAGCGTCGACGTGACCGAGGCGGTGGCCCCTGCCCCGCGCAAGGCGGACGTCCAGCCCGCCAAGCAACAGGACGTGCAGGTCTCGGAGGCCGCTCCGGCCAAGCCGAAGCAGAATGGGGCCAACCCGGTCGCGGCACCGGTCGCCGCAAAGCTCTCCGAGCCGAAGGCCCGCGAGGACAAGTCGTCCGACGCTCGCCCGACCCAGCAGATGACGATCGTCTCCGCCCCGGCGGCCCGAGCCGGCAACCAGCCCGCCCTGCGTCCCGGCGAGACTGCGCGTGCGGGTGCCCCGTCGGGCCGCGACAATCGCGGCTGGCTGTCGGACCTGCTGACGCGCGCCTCCCTCGACGACGACACGGATGGGGCCGATCCGGCGAACGCGGCCGCCGGCCCCAACGGTCAGGCCAAGCCGGACGCGACCAAGGCCGGCTCCAACAAGGCGGAGCCCGCCAAGGCCGGTTCCGCGAAACTGGAAGCGGGCAAGGGCGCTGCCGTCGACCGCAGCCGAACCGCCCTCGAGACGATCTCCAACGACATCGCCAAGATGATCGAACATCAGACGGCGGTGGAGTTGTGGGAGCGCTACCGTCGCGGTGAGCCGAACCTGTTCGATCGCCGTCTCTACACGGCGCAGGGTCGGCAGACCTTCGAGGAGATCCGCCGGCGCTACGCGGCCGATGCCGAGTTCCGCCGCACGGTGGACCGCTATGTCGGCGAGTTCGAGCGGCTCCTCGGCGAAGTCTCGAAGAACGACCGCGACTCGCGTCGTGCCGATGCCTACCTCACCTCGGAGACGGGCAAGGTCTACACGATGCTCGCCCATGCGAGCGGCCGCTTCGAAGGGGCCTGACATCCTTCGGCGACGGGGCGGCCGACGCCGCTCCGTCGTCTTGTCATGGTGAGATTGGATAAGGTCAGATCAGGCCGAGGACGGAGAGCTCGCGCCGCAGCGATTCGGGCATGTCGGCGAGGCCGTCGGCGCGGCGCATGTCGAGATCGGCCGGCGCGGACCGCACCGTCAGGTAGCGCCAGCCCTGGAAAGGCCGGCATGGGCGCGGATTGACCGGGACCACGACCGAATCGAGGACGAGGCGACAGCGGCCGACGCCGTCCGTATCGGTGAAGGGCTCGATGGCCGTGATGGCCTGGCGGCAGCACAGCGTGCCCTTGATGACCCAGTAGATCGAGCCCTGCCCGGCAATAGCCGAGGCACGTTTGGGCACCATTCGGGTCACGTGGAACGTGGACGGGTCGCGCCCGGCCTGCAACGCGTCGTCCCGGTTGCGGGAGATGCGTTGTTCGAGGTCCTCGATCGTCGCGGGTCCGACGCAGAGCTTCAAGAGGTGAAGGGCCATGACGGCCCTCTTATCAGTGCCGTCGACGATGCGCGCGGGGCATTCGTCTCGCTCAGGAAAACAGGGCGAGTTTCTCTTTCTCGCTCAGGCCGTCGATATCGGCGAAGGCCGTGGCGATGTCGGTCTTCCCGGAAGCCGGTGACGTCGTCGTGTCCTCGGTGCTCTCGTCGTCGGAAACGACCTCGTCGGCCGGCTCGTCGTCGAAAGGCTCGCTCGTGTCCTCGGCGATAGCGTCCTCGGCGACGGTGTCCTCGGCGACAACATTCTCGCCCGTCTCGGATGCGTGCGGCTCGGTGAACGGGGCGTCTTCGTCCGTCGTCTCCGTGGCGGAGGAAAGCGGCATGTCCGGGCTCAACGTCTCTTCCGCCTGCTGCTCGACGACGGCCTCCATCTCCCCCGTCACCTCGTCCTTTGCTTCCCGAACACTCTCCGATCGCCCGGAATCCATGTCGATGAACCGGTCCACATCGCTCTGGTCGAGGTCCTGGGCGACAGTCGCCGCCGTCGAGCCAGGCGCCGGCGGGATCGCCTCGACCTCGCCGCCCCAGATCGCGATCATCGCCGCGAGGCGCTCTTCGAGATAGCGCAGGGTATGGATGATCCGGGCCGTGCGCTGCGCCGTGAGATCCTGGAACGAGCAGGCGGTGTAGATTTCCGTCGCCCGGCGGTCGAGCACGTCGCAAATCGTCGCATCCGCGCCGGTTTCGCGCATTGTCCAGGCGGTCTCCTGGACTTCCTCCGCAGCGCCGAGGATGTCCGACGTCGCGCGCTCGGTGGCCCGGACGATGGCGTCGAGGGCGACGGAGGCGATGCCAAGGCGGCTGTGGTCCTGATCCACGGTGCTGATCGCCGCGATCTCGGCCTTGGTTCGGGCGATGGCGTGGGCCATGTCCATCAGGTCGCCGCGCATGCGTCCGACCCGCTCGGTTTCCCGGTCGGAGGGGCGATCCGCCGTCACCGCGCTTTCCAGGCGTGAGATGGCGCCGAGCAGCATGTCCGTATCGGCACTGCGGTTGCGCCTGGTATATTCGGCGAGGAACCAGCGGCCGCGTTCGCTCTCGCTCATCGCCGCTTCGATACGGTCGTATTCCGACTCATCGACCGGGGTGAGCGAACGCATGACAGACATAGAACTCGTGTCCTCGATGGTGCCTCGCGCCGTTGCGCGAAGTCGCGGGTACCAGCACCAGTAGATTGACACGATGGTTTTAACGCCCCCTTTACGGGTCGAATCATCGTCAGCGGCCGGCAACGCTTCGGCTTGAGGTCGCTTCGCCCCTCGATCGAGCGGTCCCCCTTGTCTCAATCCTCTCCGACGGAGCCGAACGCGACGCGTCTGTCGCTGCTCTATGCCGTCGTCTTCGTCGAGATCGGCATCGCCATGCCGTTCATGCCGGTCTGGCTGAAGGCGCTCGGCCTCGATGCGCGGATCATCGGCGCCCTCCTGGCGCTGCCCATCGCCATGAAGATCATCGCCACGGCTCCCCTCGTGGGGCTGATCGACCGGGGCGTGGCCGCGCGCCGTCTCCTACTGGTCGGCAGCGTGGCGGTGGCGGCGACCTATGCGCTGATGCCCGCCGGTGCCGCCATCGGCTGGCCCATCCTCGCTGTGCTCGTCGCCGTGAATGCGGCGGCCGGAGCGCCACTGGTGCCGACCATCGACTACCTCACCCTGGCCGCCGTACGGCACAGCAAGCGGCTCGACTACGCCCGTATCCGCATGGCGGGGTCCATCGGTTTCCTCATCGCCAGCCTGCTCGGGGGGGCGGCCCTCAGCGCCATGGGGGAACGCCTCGCCGTGCCGGTCCTCCTCACCGGCCTCGCCCTCGTCGCCGCGGCCACCATCTTCGCCAGCCCGGTGGAAGCTCATATGGCGCAGCCGCGCATCGCGCCCGGCACACGCCCGAAGCTGCCCCGCGTGCTCTGGCTCTGCATCGGCGCGCAGGCGACGATCCAGGCGAGCCACGCGGCGACCTACGCCTTCGGCAGCATCCACTGGCAGGCCAGCGGGATCTCGCCCTCGTGGATCGGCGTGCTCTGGGCGACGGGCGTCGCCGCCGAGATCGTCTTCTTCGCCACGGTGGGGCGCTGGCCCGCCCATTGGCGTACGCCGTTCCGGCTCATCGGCCTCGGCGCCGCCGCGTCCCTCATACGCGTCGTCGGCCTGTCCCTGATCGGCGGCGAGCTCGTCCCGGCCCTGTTCCTGCAGACCCTCCACGCATTCAGCTTCGGGGCGACTCAGCTCGGCGCCATGACGGCGATCTCGGCCTTCGCGCCCGATGGGGCGCGGGGGCGCGCGCAGGGCATGTCGAGCGCCGTCAATGCCTGCGCCTCGGCGAGCGCGACGATTCTCTGCGGTGTCGCCTACCAGGCCGGCGGCGGCTCGCTCGCTTTCGCCCTGATGGCGCCGCTCGCCCTGTCCGGCCTGTGCCTCGTGTCACTTTCCGCGAGAGCAGCGACACTTGCCCCCTTCACACCGCCCCGTTTGTAGGTCAGCACTCCGCCGCTTGTCGCGGGTCTTGACCAATCCGTAACCTTGATCTGCGTTTTAGTTGCGCATGAACCGGGAGTCGCGCTTCGTGCGCCACGCTGCTGCCAAGCCGAACCCTGACGCCGCCGAAGCCGAGTTTCTCGGCGAGGGCGGACGCGTGGTCCTGAGCGGCCGCTGGACGGCGGATCAGGGTGCCTCCGTGGAGAGGGCCGCCGCGCGCATCGCCAGCGACGCAAAGGGCGCTCCCATCCTCGTCGACCTGTCGAAGGTGGCGCGGCTCGACACGCTCGGCGCCTGGGTCCTGGAGCGGACCCGTGGCGAGATCGAAGCCGCGGGCGGTCGCCTCGCCTATGCGGGGGCCACGGCCGAGCACCGTATCCTGCTCGGCGAAATGAATCTGCCGGACGAGGATTATGCCGGTCCGCCCAAACGCGGCCGCCTCATGGGCTTCCTGCACGATCTCGGGGTCCGGGTCGTCGGCGCGAAATCGGACATGGTCAGCGGCCTCGCCTTCCTCGGGGAGGTGGTGACCGCCTGTATCCGCGTCGCCTCGCGGCCGAGCACCTTCCGCGGCACGGCCCTGGTCAACCAGCTCGAACAGGTCGCCTTCCGGGGCGTACCGATCATCATGCTGATCTCGTTCCTGGTCGGCGGCATCGTCGCGCAGCAGGGCATCTTTCAGCTTCAGCGCTTCGGGGCGCAGAGCTTCGTCGTCAACCTGATCGGCCTGCTCATCCTGCGCGAACTCGGCGTGCTCCTCACCTCGATCATGGTGGCGGGGCGTTCCGGCTCGGCCTTCACCGCCGAAATCGGCTCGATGCGGATGCGCGAGGAGGTGGATGCCTTGCGGGTGATGGGCCTCGATCCCATCGAGATCCTCATCGTCCCGCGCATCCTGGCCCTGGTGATCGGCCTGCCGATCCTCGCCTTCCTCGCCTCGCTGGCAGCCCTGGCCGGGGGCGGCCTCACCGCCTCGCTCTACGGCGGCATGACGATCGACGCGTTCCTGGCGCGGCTCCAGGCCGCCGTGTCCTTCCACCACGTGGCGGTCGGCCTCATCAAGGCGCCCTTCATGGCCCTCATCATCGGCATCATCGCGACAATCGAAGGTTTCGCCGTCGAAGGATCGGCAGAATCGCTCGGACGTCACGTCACGGCCTCAGTCGTGAAGTCTATCTTCATGGTCATCGTATTGGATGGACTTTTCGCCGTGTTCTTCGCGGCCATCGATTTCTGATCGCCGTGAACCAAATGTCCCCGCCCCCCGCGCCGTTCGACCGCGCCCCACCTCGCGACGTCATCATCGGCGTGCGCGACCTCGTGGTCGGCTTCGGCAGCAAGGTCGTGATGAAGGGGCTCGACCTCGACATCTATCGCGGCGAGATCCTCGGCTTCGTCGGCCCGTCCGGCCAGGGCAAATCCGTCCTCACGAGGACGATCCTCGGCCTGGTTCCGAAGCGTTCGGGCACGATCGAGGTGTTCGGCGAAGACGTCGACACCATGACCATGGCCCGCCGCCGGCAGATCGAGCAGCGCTGGGGCGTGCTGTTCCAGCAGGGCGCCTTGTTCTCGGCGCTCACGGTCAAGCAGAACATCCAGATGCCGATGCGCGAGCACCTGAACCTGTCCGAGCGCCTGCTCGACGAGTTCGCGCGCCTCAAGATCGAGATGGTGGGCCTGAAGCCCGATGCGGCCGACAAGCTCCCCTCCGAATTGTCGGGCGGCATGATCAAGCGCGCGGCGCTGGCCCGGTCCCTCGCCCTCGACCCTGAGATCCTGTTCCTCGACGAGCCGACTTCGGGCCTCGACCCGATCGGCGCCGGGGAATTCGACGAACTCGTCGCTACCCTGAAACAGACGCTGGGGCTCACCGTCTTCATGGTGACGCACGATCTCGACAGTCTCTACACGGCCTGCGACCGCATCGCGGCGCTCGGCGACGGCCAGATTATCGCGCAGGGGCCGATCGACGCCATGCTGGCGAGCGACCACCCCTGGCTGCGCTCGTATTTCCACGGCAAGCGCGCCCGCGCGATCGTCCCGCAGGGAGGCCGGCATGCAACCGCCTAACGCCGTCCTGACGATGCGGGCGCCGTTCGGTTGGACCGGAGCCCGTGTCATACCGATCCGAGTCCGTACACGATTCGAGGGCATCGCGGGTCCCCTCTCCTGGAAGGAGAGGGACAGGGTGAGGTGTGCGATCTCTCCGGAGATGGACCACACCTCACCCCAACCCTCTCCTTCCAGGAGAGGGAGCCTCGCTGAGCTCCACGCCGACACATCCGAGTTTTATAAAAAGCCTTCGGGCGAATCGGCGCGTCCCGTTGCGCTCCCGAAAAGGGAGCCTGCGCCGAGCCGATCGGCCGGAATGCCTCTCAACCAATCTGCGCGGCACCCGAGCGGAGCCATGCGCCACATAGCCCAGCGATCGATCGGAGCTCGCGCACCGTGTGCGTCCCCGCACCGCACTCGCCCCGCCACGCCGAGGTATCGCTGATCCAATGGAGACTCGTGCGAACTACGCCCTCGTCGGGGCTTTCACACTCGCGGTCGTCGTGGCGGCCTTCGGCTTCGTGTTCTGGCTCCAGGGCGGATCGCGCAGTCAGGTGCGCGAGAGCGTGCGCATCGTCTTCTCGGGCAGCGTTGGCGGCCTCGCCAAGGGTTCGACCGTGGCCTTCAACGGCATCAAGGTCGGTGAGGTGATGGATGTCCGCCTGCTGCCGCAGGACCCGCGCCGGGTCGTCGCGATGGTGGAAGTCGAACGGACCACGCCCCTGCGCGCCGACACCCGGGCCCGCCTCGATTCCGCGATGCTGACCGGCGTCTCCACCATCTCGCTCTCCGGCGGCAACGCCGATTCGCCGCCCCTGACGCCGGGTTCGGGCGACCAGACACCCACGATCTTCGCCGACAGTTCCGACATCCAGGACATGATGGCGGCGGCCAAGCAGATCGCCCAGCGCGCCGATGACGTGCTGCAGCGCCTCGACAAGCTGGTGGCCGGCAACGAGGGCGCCATCACCCGCACCCTCGCCAATGTCGAATCCTTCTCCAAGACCCTGAACGATGCCGGGCCTGCCGTGAGTTCGCTGGTGAAGGCCATCGACGGGCAGAAGCTCAACCGCGTCATCGACAATGCCGAGCGCTTCTCCGCCGCGCTCAGCACGGCGAGCCCCGACATCGAGGGTGCGGTGAAGGACGCGCGCTCGCTTGCCGGCAAGCTCAACGCCTCGGCCGACCGCGTCGACAACGTGCTGAAGGGGGCCGAAAGCTTCCTCGGCTCCGCCTCGGGCCAGGCCGGGAGCAGCACCTTCGCCGAAGTCCGTGAGGCGGCGATCTCCGTGCGCGATGCCGGCAAGGCCTTCCGCACCCTGTCGGAGAATCTCGACAAGCGCACCTCCACCATCGCGTCGAGCTTCAGCCGCCTCAGCGGGACCGGACGGCGCGAGGTCGAAGCCCTGTCCTCGGACGGCCAGCGCACCCTCAACACCCTGAACCGGACGGTGAAGAGCCTGGAGCGCGACCCGTCGCAGGTCATCTTCGGCGGCAAGCCATCGTTGCCAGAATACAACGGTGGCCGCTGAACCCGGCAAAGCCTAGCCGCATGTGTCCGGCGTCACGGCACGGAAACCGCTATGGCGTAGTTTACGGTTGCGCTTCTTGCAGCGCTGCACAGGTTTCCAGGCCCTTCGGATGACGTTTCGCTCGCATGCCCTGGCGCTCGCCTGCCTCTCCGCCCTGCTCGGCGGTTGTGGCGGCGGCGCGCCCATGACCTTCGACCTCGCCGCCCTGCCGAGTTCCGGCCGGCCGAGCGTGGCGGCGCGGTCGATCTCGGTGGCCGAGCCCGTCGGCCTCCAGCCCTTCGAGCAGGATCGCATCATCGTTCGTCAGGCCGGCGGTGCCCTGTCGTTCCTCGGCGGCGGACAATGGGCCGACCGCCTGCCGCGCCTCGTCCAGACACGGCTGATCCAGAGCCTCGAAAATTCCGGACGCCTGAAATCCGTGAGCCGCCCCGGCGACAAGATCGTGGCCGATTACGCGCTCATCAGCGAGATCCGTGCCTTCGACATCGCGTCCGGCTCTGGCGAAGCGGTGGTGGACATCTCGGCCAAGCTCATCACCGACGGCACCGGCAAGGTCGTCGCCGCCCGCATCTTCACCGCGCGCGTGCCGGTGGCCAAGGTCGAGGCGGGCAACGCGGCCATCGGTCTCGATGCCGCTCTCAGCGTCGTGCTCGCCGACATCGTCCGCTGGGTCAATTCCGGGCATTGACCGTCGTGTCGCGGTAATCCCCCGTGGAGTACCGCAGGTCGAGACGGGCAAGGACGCTCGGCGCTCCTACTCCATCACCGCCGCTTTCATGATCACGACCATGATCGCCTTGGCGGGTTCCGTTCCGACGCAACGCACCGTGTGCGGCCTGTCGCAGCGATAGCGCAGCGTTTCACCGACCCGCGCCCGCTGGAAGGTGCCGGCCACCTCGACTTCGAGCGAACCCTCGGTGACGGTGAGGGATTCCACCGAGCCGCGCTGGTGCGGATCGGAATCGAGGACGCCGCCCGGATCGGCCGTGACCTCGTACCATTGCAGCCATTCCACCGTCTTGATCCAGCCGACGATGGCGAGGCGGATCTTGCCGTCGTCGGAGAGCAGGATCGGCGTGTCGGCGCGCGACGTCTTCTCGATGAACGGCTCTTCGTCGCTGGTGGCCAGCACGCGCTCGATGGAGACGTCGAGGGCCTGGCTCAGGCGCCAGATGGTCGCCAGGGTCGGGTTGGTCTCGTTGCGCTCGATCTGGCTGATGATCGATTTCGCCACGCCGGACTGCTCGGCGAGTTCGGAGAGTGAGAGGTTGTAGGCCTTGCGCAGCCGCTGGATGGTCTTGCCGAGCTGGCCCGAGAGAACCTGTGCTCCGTTCAGGATATCCCGCTGCCGTCCCCGTTCGGGCGTCGTCGCCTGATCTTGCATTGTCCCAGAACCTATCGCGTCGTTCCGTACATCGAACGATCGTGCGGTACTTCAAACGCAATCAGGCATCCGATGCAAGGCGAAGGAGGCCAACTTCTCCCTCGTGTCAGTGCCAAAGGGCGTGGAAATGATGGACCGGTCCGTGCCCTCGTCCCACCGTCACGGAATTGGACGCGGCAATGGCGGCGGTGACGTATCGTTTGGCCTGGGTGACGGCCTCCGTCAGGGAGAGGCCACGGGCCAAGCCCGCCGCCACGGCCGAGGACAGGGTGCAGCCGGTGCCGTGCGTGTTGCGGGTGTCGAGGCGCGCCGATGCGAAGCGCCGCAGCGTCCCGTCCGTGCTCATGAGGTGATCGACGCTCTCGGTGCCCTCCGCATGGCCTCCCTTGATGAGCACGGCGCGGGCCCCCATCGCGAGCAGCTTGCGTCCCTGCACGACCGCCTCGTTCTCGCTCTGCGCCACGGGAGACTCGATCAGGGTGGCGGCCTCGGGAAGGTTCGGCGTCACCAGATCGGCCAGGGGAAGGAGGTGCCGGCGCATGGCGTCCACCGCCTCGTCGGAGATGAGGCGGTCTCCGCTCGTGGCCACCATGACAGGGTCGAGGACGATCGGTATGCGGGAGGCATGACGGCTGAGCCCGGCGGCCACGGCCTCGATCACCGCGGGCTTCGACAGCATGCCGATCTTCACCGCCTTGACGTCGAGATCGGAGAAGACGCTGTCGATCTGGGCGGCGATGAAATCGGCCGGCACGTCGTGAATCGCCTGCACGCCGAGGGTGTTCTGCGCCGTGAGCGCGGTGATGATGCTGGCGCCATAGACCTTGAGTGCCGCGAAGGTCTTGAGATCGGCCTGGATACCGGCGCCGCCGCTGGAATCGGAGCCCGCTATGGTCACGGCGATGGGTGTCATGGCGTGTCTCGTCCCTTGCGTTGCGGCAACCCTAAACCATCGTCCGGAACGAGGGAATCCGGCCCGATTGAAAATGATTTTAGAACAGAGACTTAGAGAATTTTACCGCTCATTCGCCTGGCTCGCTGCCTAGAGCGCTCTCCGCCAAAGCGGATGCCGGTTCGGCGAAAAAGAGCGCGGCGAAACAAAGGTCTCGAGATGTGCCCCGACCCAACGTGGTCGGGCGCAGCTCTAGACGGCCGCGCCCCTCGCCGCGAGGGCCGAATCCACCCGGAAGCGCAGGTCCCTGGCGCGCGCCTCCACCTCCTCGGTGGAAAACAGCGCGGAGATCAGGGCGATGCCGTCGGCGCCCGCCGCGATGATGGCGGCGGCGTTGCTGCCGTCGATCCCGGCGATGGCTCCCACGGGAAAACCGGTGCCCCGGGCGAGCCGCGCCCGGAAGGCGATGCGCGAGAAACCGTCGAGCCCGACGGGCGGGTCAGGATTGTCCTTGCTCGTCGTGGCGAAGACGCCGCCGATGCAGGCATAATCCACGGGCAGGCGATAGAGCTCGTCCGCCTGGGCCGCCGATTTGAGAGTCAGTCCGATGATGGAGCGTAAGCCCAGAATGCGCCGCGCATCCGCCGGGTGCAGGTCCGACTGGCCGAGATGCACGCCCTCGGCCTCGGCAGCCAGAGCGAGATCGCAGCGATCGTTGACGAGGAGCGGCACCCCGGTGCCCGCGATGGCCGCGCGGATGGCGCGGATGCGCGCCAGCGACTCGCGCGCGTTCTCGATGGACTTCTCCCGGTATTGAAGAATGGTACATCCGCCCGAGACGGCCTCGGCCGCCATATCGGCGAGGTCATCGCCGTCATCGCCACAGACGTCCACGTCGAGGATACCGTAGAGCCTCACGTCGACCGGCACGGTCGAGCCCAAGGCGGTGTCGCGTCCGATCACGTCGTTCCTCCGGTAAGCCCCAGCGCCCAGGTTCGAGCGGCGGCAATCTAAACGGGTGGCCGTGCCACGCAAAGCCGATCCGCACCGCTTCGCTTGCCGGCCCCGGCCCATCGGCCTACTCCCCGCCTCGACGAAGCACGGAGATTGGCATGACCACCGAAGCCGGGCGCACGCCGAAGCAGAAGATGATCGCGGGGGAACTCTACCACCCCGACGACGCGGAACTCGGTGCCGACCTGCGCGCCTGCCAGGTCTGGCTCGCGCGCTACAACGCCATGCTCGGCCGCCCCGCCGACGAGCGCCGGGTTCTGCTGCGCGAGACGTTGGCCAATGTCGGCGACGGGGCGGTGATCCGGCCGCCGTTCCATTGCGATTACGGCTTCAACATCAGCATCGGCGCCCACGTCTTCCTGAACTTCAACTGCGTCATCCTCGATTGCACCACGGTGACGATCGGCGAGCGGACACAGATCGGGCCGGGCGTCCAACTCCTCACGGCGGACCATCCCCGCGAGGCGGAAGCGCGCGAGGCCGGGCTGGAATTCGCACGCCCCATCGCCATCGGCCGCAATGTCTGGATCGGCGGCGGCGCGCTGATCCTGCCCGGCGTCACGGTGGGCGACCATGCGATCATCGGGGCCGGCGCCGTCGTCACCCGCGACGTGGCGCCCGGCGCGACGGTCGTCGGCAACCCGGCGCGACCGGTGTCCACCAAGGCGTGAGGCGACGCGCGCATCCTTTCGCGCGTTGATTCCGGCAGGCAATCTGCCATGAGACCCATTCACGGACCGGGGGGCGGACAGGTGACGAGGGGGCAGGACGGATTTGTAGCGGAGGCGGCCGATGCGCTTCCCAATCCGTCGGCGGTCGGGCTCGTCGCCGTCATCGTCGCGGCGACGGATGGCGAGCCGCGCGCCCTCACCGTGAAGGTGCCGGGCCAGGCCGCGAGCCGCGAGACCGGATTGCCGTCAGGTCCCCTCGTGCCGGAGCATCCTACGCTGGAACGCGGTCTGCGCGCCTGGGTGGAGCGCCAGACCCAGCAGCGCCTCGGCTATGTGGAGCAGCTCTACACGTTCGGAGACCGAGACCGGCAAGGCGACGATTCGGGCGGCCTTCACTCTTTGTCCGTGGCCTATCTCGCTCTGGTCCGCGAAATGCGGTCGGCGGCGCTCGCCGAGGCGTCGTGGCACAATTGGTACGCGTTCCTTCCCTGGGAGGATTGGCGCGCGGGCCGGCCCGGGACCCTGGACGAGATCGAGGCCAAGCTCCTGGCCTGGGCGGCCGGGACATCCGATGCCAAGGTCCGGCGGCGGCGTGAGGACAGGCTCGGCCTCACCTTCGGCATCGGCGGCGGGGCCTGGAACGAGGAGCGCGTGCTCGAACGCTACGAACTCCTGTTCGAGGCCGGTCTGATCCCCGAAGCGCGGGGACAGGCCGGGGAAGCGAATGCCACCGAATTCGCCACGACGGGCCGGCCCATGACGTTCGATCACCGCAGGGTGCTCGCCACGGCGATTGGACGCTTGCGCGGCAAGATCAAGTATCGCCCCGTGGTGTTCGAGCTGATGCCGCCGACCTTCACCCTGTTCCAGCTGCAGCGCACCGTGGAGGCCCTGTCGGGCGCCAATCTCCACAAGCAGAATTTCCGTCGACTCGTGGCCCAGCAGGGACTGGTGGAGGAGACCGACGAAGTCACCAGCGGCGCGGCGGGGCGGCCCGCCCGCCTCGTCCGTTTCCGCCGTGAAGTGCTGTTGGAGCGCCCCGCGCCGGGATTCCGGCTGACCCCTTCGCGACGGTCGCCCTGAGGCATCGCGTGTCAGCCCTGGCGACGCGGCAATCGCGGGTGGGGCCTACATTGCCGCCAGGATCGATTCCAGCATGGCGCGGCTCGTCTCGAGCGCCGCGATGCGCTCGTCCACCTCGCCGATGTGCCGGCGTAACGTTTGGCGAAGCTCGTTGCAGGGTTCGAATGCGCTGCGCCCGGCGAGCGCGCAGGGCAGGAACACGCGGATGACCGGCAAGGTCATTCCGGCCGCGCCGAGCGTCCTGATCCGCCGAACCGTGTCCTCGTCCAGCAGCGTGTAATCGCGATACCCGGAGGCGGTGCGCTCCGGCGCGAGCAGCCCCTCTCCTTCGTAATAGCGCAGCATGCGCACGCTGACGCCCGTGCGCTTCGATAGCGTCCCAATCCGCATTGGCCGTTGACCCTGACAGTGCTGTCACGGATTAAGGCTGGCGCTCTTCGATGGAAACCAATCGAGAGCGTGATTCATGACAGACGTCTTCGGTAGCCACGCCTGGATCGACGGGCGGCCCGCCACCGCCTCCGACCTCGCCCCCCTCGCCTTCGCCGGGTTCGCGCATTTTACCGCCATGCAGGTCCGTGACCGGCGCGTGAGAGGGTTGGACCTTCATCTGGAGCGCCTTCGCGACGGGTCGCAGGCACTGTTCGGCTGCACCATTCCTGAGGAGCGCATACGAGACGCACTTCGGACCGCCATCGCGGGCGCCCCCGGCGACCTGTCGCTCACCGCGACAGTGTTCTCGCGCAACGGCGAGTTCCGCCTCGACTGCGCAGCGGAAATATTCTCGATTCTGGTTCGAACCTTTCCGCCGAGTGACGGCCCCGCCGGCCCGCTGAAACTGGCCCTCACGCCGCATGAGCGTTGGCGCCCGGAGGTCAAGCATGTGGGCGAATCGGCAAAGACCCATCTCCTGCGCGAGGCTGCCCGGATGGGCTTCGACGATGCTGCGTTCGTCGATCGTCAGGGGAGTATCGGCGAAGCGACGATCTGGAACCTGGCCTTCTGGGACGGAGTGTCGGTGACATGGCCGAAGGCCAACATCCTGGCCGGGGTCACGATGGGAATTGTCCGCCGTCGATTGACCGCCCTCGGTGTCCCCCAGCGCGAGGCGGTCGTAGCGGCGGACGGGCTCCACGAGTTTGCTGGAGCCGTCGCGATGAATTCATGGACGCCCGCCATCGCCATCTCATCCATCGGCACCGTCACCCTGCCGCGATCCGACGAACTCACCGCCCTGCTGCATCGTGCCTATCGGACCGAACCGGCACTCGACCTCTGAACGTCCTTGTTCCTGCATGCGATCTGGAACTATCGCGCTCGACCACGAGGGAAGGGACGGCGATGGCAGAGGATGACGTTTGCACAATATCGCAATGCAAAATGAATATGCTCAGGCTCAGCATATCTAGACAAGCGTATCTCACACGCCTACGTTAGTCGGCACAATGCTCAGATTGAGCATAATTGAGGACGCGACCATGGCGGCCACGAGTTTCCCGATCGACAGGGTTTCGACCCTGCCTCTGCCCGATATCTACGCCCGCGTGAGCCGGCATGTTCCGGCCATCGAATGGCCGGCCCTGGCCGATGACGTCGCGGCGATCCTGGAGCTGAAGAAGACCCGCAACGCGGTGATCCTCGCTCACAACTACCAGGCGCCCGAGATCTTCCACACGGTGTCGGACATCGTCGGCGACAGCCTGGCGCTGGCCCGCGAGGCGATCAACGTGGATGCCGACGTGATCGTGCTCGCCGGCGTCCATTTCATGGCGGAGACGGCCAAGCTGCTCAATCCGGGCAAGACCGTCCTGATCCCCGACATGCGGGCCGGGTGCTCGCTCGCCGATTCGATCACCGCCGCCGACGTGCGGGGCTTGCGCGAAAAGTATCCCGGCGTGCCGATCGTGACCTACGTCAACACCTCCGCCGCCGTGAAGGCGGAATCGGACGTGTGCTGCACCTCCGGCAACGCGGTGGACGTGGTGCGCTCGCTCAATGCGCCGCGCGTCCTGATGATTCCCGACGAGTTCCTGGCGCAGAACGTCCAGGTTCTGGTGCCCGAGGTCGAGATCCTCACCTGGGCCGGCCATTGCGAGGTCCACGAGCAGTTCACACCCGCCGATATCGACGAGGTGCGCGAGAGCTATCCCGGCGTCACCGTCATCGCCCATCCGGAATGCCCGCCCGACGTGGTGGCGGCATCGGACTTCTCGGGTTCGACCGCGATGATGATGAACTTCGTCGCGGAGAAGCGGCCGCGTCAGGTGGTGCTCGTGACCGAGTGCTCCATGGGCGACAACATCGCCGCCGCGAACCCGGACATCGAGTTCATCAAGCCCTGCAACCTGTGCCCGCACATGAAGCGGATGTCGCTGCGGAACATCCGCCACGCCCTGGAGACCCTCACCCACGAGGTGACGGTGGAGCCGGAACTCGCCGAGCGCGCCCGCGCGGCGGTGGAGCGCATGCTCGCGGTGCGTCCGCGATGAACGCACACTCCCCGTTCTCCTTCACCCTCCCCGGTTCGGACCGTGTGATCGTCGTGGGAGCCGGCGTCGCCGGTCTCGCCACGGCCTTGCGGCTCAGCCCTCGCTCGGTCACCCTCGTCACCGCTTCTCCCTTGGGAAGCGGCACGGCGACGGGCTGGGCGCAGGGCGGCATCGCCGCCGCCATGGCCGAGGAAGATGCCGCCGCATTGCACGCGGCGGACACGGAAGTCGCCGGCGCCGGCCTCACCGATCCGGCCGTCGCCTTGCGCGTGGCCGAAGCCGGTCCCGGCCTGATCGACTGGCTCGTCAGCCTCGGCGCGCCCTTCGACCGGGATGCCGCCGGTGCCCTGGCGCTCGGCCTCGAAGCGGCGCATTCGCGCCGCCGCATCGTCCGGGCGGGCGGTGATTCCACCGGGCGGATGGTGCTCGACACGCTACTGAAGGCCGTCGCGCTGACGCCCTCCATCGAGATCCTGGTCGCCAATGTGCGCGGCCTGGTGCAGGACGAAAGCGGCGCCGTGGCCGGCCTGATCTGCGAGCGCGATGGTAACACGGTGCGCCTCGAAGCGAGGTCGGTGGTGCTCGCCACCGGAGGGCTCGGCTCCCTCTACGCCTCGACCACGAACCCGCGCGGCGCCACCGGCCGGGGTCTGGCGCTGGCGGCCCGCGCCGGGGCGACCTTGCGCGACATGGAGTTCGTGCAGTTCCACCCCACCGCCATCTCGGTGGGACTGGACCCGATGCCGCTCGCCACCGAGGCCCTGCGCGGCGAGGGCGCGCGGCTGATCGATGCGAATAGCGAGCCGGTGATGGCGGGCATCGCCGGGGGCGATCTCGCTCCCCGCGACGTGGTCGCCCGCGCGATCTTCCAGGCGAGGCGACGCGGTACCGAGGTCTTCCTCGATTGTCGCGGTGCTCTCGGCGCCCGCATGGCGACGCGGTTCCCCACCGTGGCGGGCCTCTGCGCCGCCTCCGGCATCGACCCGCAGCGCCAGCCGATCCCCGTGCGGCCGGCGGCGCATTACCATATGGGCGGCATCGAGGTGGACGGCACCGGCGCCAGCACCGTGCCCGGCCTGTTCGCCTGCGGCGAAGTCGCCTCCACCGGACTGCACGGCGCGAACCGCCTCGCCAGCAATTCGCTCCTCGAGGCGATGGCCTTCGCCCCCTGGATCGCCGAGGCTGTTGCGTCCGTCCCCGCCCCCGGTCCGGCTTCGATCGCCGAGCCGTGCCGGCGCGACGACGCTGATCACGATGCGATCCGCCGGATCATGGAAGCCGATGTCGGGGTGGTGCGCGACGCCGAAGGCCTGACCGACGCTGTGCGCCGCCTGGCGCCAGCGGCGAGGCAGGGCTCCGACTCGGCCCTCACCGGATTGATGGTCGCGACCTCCGCCCTGTCCCGCCTGGAGAGCCGAGGCGCCCATTGGCGCAGCGACCACCCGGATCAGGCGCCGGCCCGGCACAGCGAAGTGACCCTGGCCGAGGTCTGGCGGATGGCGGAGACCGTCTCGGCCGATGCGGTCGCTCCGGTTTAGATCGGACGACCGGAACTTTCGCCCCCCTTTCAACGAGACTCCTACGAGCGACCCCATGAGCGATGCCCGTCTCGTCCCCCTCCCCCGTCTCCTCGTGGAGCCGATCGTCCGCGCGGCTTTGCTGGAAGATCTCGGCCGCGCCGGCGACATCACCACCGACGCGATCGTGCCCGCCGAAGCCCACCTCTCCGGCGTCATCGCCGCCCGGCAGGACGGGGTGATCGCCGGCGTCGATGCGGCCGTCATCGCCTTCGCGCTCATCGACCCGGCCGTGTCGGTCATCGTCGAACGCGGCGACGGCGCGCGGGTCTCCCCCGGCGACGTGGTGATCCGGCTCGACGGTCCGGCGCGCGCCATCCTCACCGCCGAGCGCGTGGCGCTGAACCTCCTGTGTCGCATGTCCGGCGTAGCCACCGCCACCGCCGGCCTCGTGGAAGCGGCCCGGCCGCACGGCAAGGCGCGGATCGTCTGCACCCGCAAGACCACGCCGGGCCTGCGCTCCCTGGAGAAACACGCGGTCCGGGCCGGGGGCGGCTCCAACCACCGCTACGGCCTCGACGATGCCGTGCTCATCAAGGACAACCACGTCGCCGTGGCCGGCGGGATCGTCCCGGCCATCGAGCGGGCGAGGGCCTATTCCGGGCATCTCGTGAAGATCGAGATCGAGGTCGACACGCTGGAGCAGCTGGCCGAGGCACTTTCGGTCCGCGCCGATGCGGTGCTCCTCGACAACATGTCACCGGACCAGCTGCGCGAGGCCGTGCGGATGATCGGCGGGCGCGCCATCGCGGAGGCCTCGGGCCGCATCAACTGTGAGACCGTGGGTGCCATCGCCGCCTCCGGCGTCGACCTGATCTCCAGCGGCTGGATCACGCATAGCGCACCGATCATCGATCTCGGCCTCGACGCGGTCTGATCTGGCGTATTCGGACGTCCGACGCGGGTCCGGTTCCGCCGCGTCGGATATTGTTCCCGGCTGACAGGGTCCCCTAATAATAATCCCTGCGAATACGGCTAAGCCGCCACACTGTGGCCACGGAGTCACGACCCCGCCACAACCATCGCTTCATCGCGAATTCAGCTTGGCTTTGGGGCGGCAGCGTTTACGTCTTGGCGATCGGAAAACGGTATCCTGCGTTGCGTTACCGACCGTGTTTCCCCAACGTTTCGCCTGCCTTCGAGAGGCTTTGATGCGCCGTATCGCCCCCGCCCTGTCCGGGCTCGTCTGCATGGTTGGTGTCTGGGCCTCGCCCGCCGCCGCCTATGAGATCGACCCGCTTACCCGTCAGCCCCTGGACAACGCGCTGGTGCTGCGCGTGCGTCCGCAGGCGGAGCCTGCCCCGGCCGTCGTGGCGGTGCCCACCGCCAACGCCTCGCTCAACCCGGCCGACCCGATGGCCTCGGCCGTGCCGCAGATGTCGGCGATCCAGCGCGAGCAGGTCGCCTTCGGCGGCAATTACGCTCCCGGCACCATCGTGGTCTCCACGGCCGAGCGCCGGTTGTACTACGTGCTCGGCGGCGGTCAGGCACTGCGCTACGGCGTCGGCGTCGGTCGTCCCGGCTTCACCTGGGGCGGCACCCAGACCATCACGATGAAGCGGGAATGGCCCGATTGGCGTCCCCCGGCCGAGATGCTGCGCCGTCGTCCCGACCTGCCGCGCTTCATGAAAGGCGGCATCGAGAACCCGCTCGGCGCCCGCGCCATGTATCTCGGCGGCTCGATCTACCGCATCCACGGCTCCAACGAGCCGGAGACGATCGGCACCGCCGTCTCGTCTGGCTGCATCCGCATGACCAACGACGACGTGGCCGATCTCTACACCCGCGCCAAGGTCGGCGCGAAGGTCATCGTCCAGCGCTGATCGTCTTCGACACGCTTCGAACTGAAAAAGGCCGGCGGAAACGCCGGCCTTTTCCATGTCCTTCGGTAGAGTGCGTTCCGGCCTGGCTATTTCGACACCGAAAGGAACCGCGACAGCAGCCAAAGCGGCACCACCACCACGGCACCGGCGAGGATCCAGCGGCCGAAATCGTGGAAGGTCTCGAATCCGAGATCGATGAGCGCGCGGCCCGCATCGTAGATGTGCCAGAACAGCAGGCCGGGCGTGACACCCAGCATCGCCATGATGGCGCCGACGAGGATGGACAGGAACAGCAGCTTCACCAGCACGGCCATGGGCGAGCCGCCGAGGAAGCGGCGCAGGGCCGAACGCGGTTCTCCATCGGAATAGCCACTGCCGACCGGGGGACGGCCCTGGTACGGTCCCTGTCGGCGGGGGTCGTTGTCGACGATCATGCTGTCATCCTCTGGCCGTGGTCCGACGGCCGAACTCTCTCGGACATATGGGGCCTCATCGGCTTCTCTGAAGCCGGCGAACCCGGCGGAAGCGTGACCGATGCGACACACCCGAACGAAACCGTCTGTCCATTGGGGCGTTAGGCCGTCTCGTGCCGGCAAGGCGACTGGCATCGGTGCGGGCTTCGCCCACATTCGACCCTCCCGCCCGAACGCTGCTTCGGCCCCACACTGGATGAGACGAACCGTTCCATGATCGACCACGCCCTCTTCGACCCGGCGACGATCGATCCGGAGACCCACCGCCTGAACGCCGAGATCATCGCGGCCCATGCGGCCCAGGCCGATCCCTGGTCGATTCCCCTTTCCGAAGTGCGCGCACGCCGTCGGCAGGGAACCCAGGCCTCTCCGGCGATGCCGCGCAGCGCGCGCGCCGAGACGGTGATCATCGACGGCCCGGGCGGCCCGCTCTCTCTGAGGGTCATCCGCCCCGACGCGAAGAAGTGGCAGAAGCTCCGCGGAGCCTATCTCCACATCCACCGGGGTGGCTGGGTCTGGGGCGCCGCCGACGAGCAGGATCCGTGGTTGGAGCGCATCGCCGATACCTGCGGCTTCGTCTGCCTGTCGGTGGAATATCGCCTTGCCCCCGAACATCCCTATCCGGCGGCTTTGGAGGATTGCGAGGCGGCGGCCCTGTGGCTCGCAGGCCCCGGCAAGGCCGAGTTCGGCATCTCGGCGCTCACCATCGGCGGTGAATCGGCCGGCGCGCATCTGGCGGTCATGACCCTGCTGCGCCTGCGTGACCGGCACAACCTGCCCCGCGCCTTCCGCGGCGCCAACCTCAATGCCGGCTTCTTCGACCTCGGTTTGACCCCCAGCGTCCGCAACTGGGGCGACACCCGCCTCGTGGTGAACACCAAGGACCTCACCACCTTCGCCAACGATTACGTCCGCGACGGCATCGACCGGCGCCGGCCCGACGTGTCGCCGCTCTATGCCGATCTGAAGGGCCTGCCGCCCGCCCTGTTTTCGGTGGGCACGCACGATCCGCTGCTCGACGACACGCTCTACATGTCGTCCCGCTGGGCAGCGGCCGGCAATGGCGGCCATACCGCGATCTATCCCGGCGGCTGCCACATCTTCGTGCGCTATCCCGGTGCGATGACCGGGCGCGCCCTCGAACTGATCGACCGGTTCCTGATGGCTCTGGCTTGACGATCCTTGCCTGAGGGCCGGCTTCCCGCGCCGTTCGAGGCCTGGTTCGCCTCGCGCGGCTGGGCGCCCCGTCCGCATCAGCTTGAGCTCCTCAGCATCGTCGGCGAAGGGCGCTCGGCCCTGCTGGTGGCGCCGACAGGGGCCGGCAAGACGCTGGCGGGGTTCCTGCCGAGCCTCGTCGCCCTGTCCGAGCGCGCGCCATCGCGAAAAGCGCGGGGGCTCCACACCCTCTACATCTCGCCGCTGAAAGCGCTCGCGGTGGACATCGCCCGGAATCTCGAAGCGCCCATCGCCGAGATGGGCCTGCCGATCCGGGTCGAGACCCGCACCGGCGATACGCCCTCCCACAAGCGCACGCGCCAGATCGAGCGCCCGCCCGACATCCTGCTGACGACGCCGGAGCAGCTCGCTTTGCTCATCGCCCATCGCGAGGCGGCCGAGCTCTTCGCCACCCTCTCCTGCGTGGTGCTCGACGAGTTGCACGCCCTCGTCACCTCGAAGCGGGGCGACCTGCTGTCGCTCGGATTGGCGCGGCTCCACCGCCTCAGCCCGAACCTCACCGCCATCGGGCTGTCCGCCACCGTGCGCGAGCCGGACGATCTGAGGCGGTATCTCGTGCCGCAGAACGCCAACCCTCCCCCCCCTGCGGGGGAGGGTGGCCCTCGCGTGAGCGAGGGTCGGGAGAGGGGAGCGCCGTA
>NZ_JAVTJA010000015.1:0-120133 GCF_031843785.1 Methylobacterium sp. WCS2018Hpa-22 | reverse complement strand
CCAAGCGGCCGGACAGCCCCAGCTTGGCGTCCTCTTTTCACACAGCCTCCACCCATCTCGGGCGTTCAGGGCGGGTACCAACCGTCAGAGTTTGACGACGACAGGGCGCGGGTAACGGAGGAGGGCGCTGGCTGCCGTCGATGCCGGTTCAGCGGTCGAAGCGGCGCATCGAACGGCTGTCCCGTTCGGCGTTGCGCCGGGTTCTGTCCTCCGCTCGGGCCCGGTCGCGCTGAACCGTCTCCATACGCCGGAGCGTCTCCGTCTGCTCGCGGTGCGCCCGCGCCAGGTCGCTCACCGCGTTCATCGCGCGCACCCGGTTCGCATCCTGTGCTCGTGCGTCGAAGGACCATGCCGCGAGAAGTAGGGCGACGAGGGCTGTGGTGGGGCGGCGCATCGGGCTGAGACCTTCGGGCAGGGGAGGGGCGGATCGAGCTTGCGGCTCAGCATGCACCATAGTGCGTTAAATGCAGGGCTTCGCAGAATATCGTGCATTCCATGCGCGGACTGCATGAGTGGTATTTGGCGTTTGGTATACCAGCTCGGCGGGCGGGCTGTCATACATGCTGCAACGCAAACGCATCGCTTCGAGGAACACCGATATGACCGCTCTCATTCTCACCGCCGTCGCTGTCGCCGCTGCCGCCAACATCTCCCTGGTGGCCTTCGTCGCCGATCGCCTGACCCCCACGACCAGCCCCTCCACCATCACGGCGGGCGAGCTCGTTCTCGTCAACGACAACGCTCCCGAAGCCCTGAAGCTCGCAGCCTAATCGACGTCTCGCAGCTTCAACGCCACCGCCATCGGCCCCGCCTTACCAGGCGGGGCTTTTTCACGTCGCGTACCGCCATGTACCCCTGTCCTATGGCGGTCGAAACGGGGGTCGCGTGGCGGTCGATCCGCCCGTCTCATCCGACGGGTTTCTGGGCCGGCGCTCCGCTCTCCCGCGCCAGCGAGGCGGCCTCGGCGAACCGGGCGCGGACCGTCTCGCTCATCCGGCCGAGGCCCAGCTGCGCGGCCATCCGCCCCTCGACGCCGGGTGCCGGATCGAGGTCGCGGGCGAGGCCGGCGAGTTCCTGGAGCGGGATGTCGGCGGGCGCTCGCCCATCCCCTTGAGCCGGCCGGAACCTCACCGGCCCGGCGGGTGCCACCCCCGGCCAGAGAACGATGCGCTCACCCTCGCTCGTATGGGGGCAGTGGGGATCGACGGCCCCTAAAGCGCGCTGGCGCAGGCGGGCCGTGATCCGGGCAAACCCGTGGGCGCGCAGCAAGCGCTCGGCGAGAATGTCAGCGAAAACAGGACCTTCGCGCAGGACCACCTCGCTCGCCATCGCCGCCAGCGTGGCCTCGTAACCCACCTCGTGGAACCGCGCGGCATTGGGTGAGAAGCCCGACAGGTCGGCGGGTTCATAGAGGCCGGGGGGCTCCACTCGGGGGATATCGGGAGTGTCCGGCTCGGTCGCGACCGGCTCCGGCTTCGCCCTGTCGGCGTCGAGATCGGCCCGCAACGCCGTGTCGAGCCGGTCGAGGGCGCCTTGCGGATCGTTCCACCAATCGGTGCTCCAGACCCGGTGGATGCGCCATCCGAGATCGGTGAGCACCCATTCGCGCAGGCGGTCCCTGTCCCGCGCCGTCGCCGCCCGGTGATAGGTCGCCCCGTCGCATTCGACGCCCGCGAGGTAGCGCCCCGGAGCGTCGGGATGGACGATGCCGAGGTCGATCCGAAAGGCGGAAACCCCGACCTGAGGTACGATTGTCCAGCCTCGTGCGGCCAAAGCCGCCATCACCGCGCCCTCGAACGGCGATTCGATGTCTCGCCCCGTGGGAGCAGCCGCCGTTTCGAGAGCGCCGGCACCGTGTTCGGCGAAGGCGAGGAAGTGCTTGAAATCACGCACGCCACGGGCGCTGCCACGGCCGAGATCCACCTGGTCGGCCCGCATCGACGCGAAGACAACGAGCTCCCGCCGGGCCCGGGTGATCGCCACGTTGAGGCGTCGGTGACCGCCCTCGCGGTTGAGCGAACTGATCTGTCCGGTGATCCGGCCCGTGGCATCCGGCCCTGCCGCCACCGAGAACAGGATCACGTCGCGCTCGTCGCCCTGCACGGTCTCGAGGTTCTTCACGAAGACCGGTTCTTTCCAGATCCGCCCGTCGAAGAACCGCTCCAGCTCCGGCCTTCCCCGCCTCTCGGCATCGAGCAGGTTCTCGATCAGGCGCTGCTGCTCGCCATTGAAGGTGACGATGCCGAGCGAGCGCTCCTCCGCCGCGAAGGCGGGGTCCGAGATGCGGGCGACCACCTCCGCCACCAGGGCGCGCGCTTCCGGCCGGTTCACCCGCGCCCCGCCGCGCTCGTAGAGCCCATCGGCCACGTGCTGGAGCCGCACCGCCCGGTCCTCGGTGACGGGGGAGGGGAAGGTGACGAGCCCGCCGCGATAATAGTGGCGGTTGGAGAAGGCGATGAGGCTCTCGTGCCGGCTTCTGTAGTGCCAGGCGAGGCGCCTCTGCGGCAGGTGCGCGGCCAGGCACTCGTCGAGGATGCTCTCCTGGTCGGCGACGTCGAGACCGTCCGAGATCTCGTCGACCCCGCGATCGCCCACATTGGTGGGCGGCAATTGTTCGGGATCGCCGACGATGACCACCTGCCGGCCCCGCGCGATGGCACCGATGGCATCCCACGGCGCGATCTGCGAGGCCTCGTCGAAGATGACGATGTCGAACGGCTTCGCCTCGGCCGGCCAATATTGGGCGATGGAGAGTGGGCTCATCATCAGGCAAGGCGTCAGGCGGGTCAGCGCGTTCGGCATCCGCGCGAAGAGCTGGCGCAGGGGCATGTGCCTGGCGCGCTTGGTGATTTCCCGCGCCAGGGTGCCCCATTCGGGATCGGTGCCGGAGGCGCCGGCGAGCGGTACGCCGCCACCGATGCGGGCACGCACCGCCGCCCCGGCGAGGCCGGAGAGCCGGGAATCGGCCTCGCCGAAGCCCCGGATCGCCTCTTCGTGGCGCTGGCCCATGAAGTCGCGCAGGCGGATGTCATCGGTCGCCGCGTGGTCGATCCACCAGCGCGCATAGGCACCCTCGAAGGCCGGGAGGATGGCGTCGTCCTGCAGCGTTCCCACCTCGATCGCGGCGACGAGCGGGCCGAGCCCGGCCCTCGTCGCCTCGCTCACCGCCCTCTGCCAGCTCGCCCAGGCCTGCGCCTTGGGCAGCGCCTTCTGCCAGCGTTCCGCAACCGCGAGGGTGCCGGTCACCCAATCGCCCTCCGTCTCCACCGGGCGGTCGGGCTTGGCCCTGCCGGCCAGACGCCCGAGCGTCTCGATCGCCTTCACGGCAGCGCTTCTCCGCGTCGTGAAATCCTCTTTTGCCAAGGCCAGGCTGCCGCCAGGTTCGAGCCTGCCATCCTCGGTGTCGAGGAACGCGGCGAGCCTCGCGCGGACGATGTCCGGGCCTCCGACGAGCGGCGCCATGGAGGTGATGACCGGTGCGAGCCGCGTCGCCCAGGCCATCGGAGCGGTGAACAGGTCGGCGGGGGCCGCTGGATCCGACCAGGGATGCCCGAGTTCCACGGTGGCGCTCTCCAGAACTTCCGTCGGAGCGGGTCTTGTCGCCTGCAGGGCCTTGATCTCGGCGAGGGTGACGAGGTCTGGCCCGATATCCTCCGGTGCGCTCCCTTGCGCGAAGGGGGCGAGGAGGTCGCGAACCCGGCCGAGGCGCCGCCCCCGCAGGAAGAAGTTCGAGGCTTTCGCTTCGCGCCAGTCGGCCAGCAGGCGGTCGAGGTCGTTGCCGAACACAGAGGAGGCGTAGGGGACGAAGAGCCGGGCGTTCAGCCGGGCGAGCTCGTCCTGTCGGATGCGACGCGCCTCGACGGCCTGACGCAAAGCCGCGCCTCCGGGGCCGAGGAAGCGCAGGCCTATCCGCGCCTCCGGCCGGAACAGGGCAATGGCGAGGGAGGACAGCGCGCGCAGGCCGTCATATGTCTGGCCGAGGGGCGTCAGGCCCATCGCCTCGGCGAGACGCTGGCCGGATGTCGCGAAGTCCGGCAGGGTGCGGGCGAGTTCGGGAACGGCCTGCTCCATCTCGGCCCGCCACAGGGGCGACCATGCGATCGCGCCGATGCCCCGGAGGGGATGGTTCGCGATGTCCCCGACGATGGGGAGAAGAGCAGCAAGCTCACCGCACTGGGCGCGCAGGCTATCCCGGTGGCCGGGCGCGGAAATCGCGTCCTTCGGCCAGACGAGGCTGAGACCCTCCCGGCCGGCCTGCCGGTCGGCGATGACCCGCGCCATGGCCGTATGGGCGCTGAGGCCGTTCGCCCGTGTGGTGTGCAAGCTCTCAACCACGCCGTTCAGGCCCTCTCGGCGGCGCTGAAGATCGGTGGCCGCGTCCTCCCAGGGGACGTTCTCGCCGCCCCTCGCGGTCCAGGCCTCGCGTAGCTGCGCGATGACGTGCGTCTTCTGGGCCTTGGCCGCATGGACTTCGAGGCAGCAGGCGCCCAGCCCCACCGCGTCGAGGCGCCGGCGCACCACCTCCAGGGCGGCGCTCTTCTGCGAGACGAACAGCACCGTGCGCCCGAGCGCCAGGCACTGCGCGATCATGTTGGCGATGGTCTGGCTCTTGCCGGTGCCAGGGGGGCCGAAGAGCACGAAATCCTTGCCCGAGGCCGCCGCGAGGATCGCTGAGAGCTGAGAGGAATCGGCGAGCAGCGGCGTAAAGATGCCGGAAGGCGGATGCTCCGCGTCGAGACGTTCCGGCACGGGAAAGCCCATGCCGTCGCCGTAAGACTGTTTCGGCGTATCGAGGAGGTGGCGCACCACCGGGCTGCGCTTCAGGAGGTCCGTCCGCTCGCTCAGATCCTTCCACATCAGAAATTTGGTGAAAGAGAAGACCGAGAGCACCACCTCGGTCGTGACCTCGAACCCCTTCAGGTTGCGGATATGGGTGCGCACGATGCGCCAGACGGCCTCGACATCGATGCCGGATTCATCGCCCGGCAAGCCCTCGGCGAAATCCGGCATGTCGAGGTCGAAATCCTGGCGCAGCATCTCCAGTAGCGTCGGGTTGAGGCGCGCCTCCTCGTCGTGCCGGACGAGACGGAAGCCGGCGCGGACGCTCGCGCGGGTCAGGGCCGCCGGTACCAGCAGCAGCGGTGCCCGGGCAGGCGGCATGCCGTTGCCACGGGTCCAGGTGAGGAAGCCGAAGGCGAGGAACAGCACGTTGACCCCGCCCTCTTCGAAACTGCCGCGGGCGAGCCGGAACAGGTCGGTGAGGCGCGCCTCCACTTCCTCCGATCCGACATCGACGGTGATCTCGCCGCGTTCCTGCCCCGACCCGTCGATTGGCGCCTCGGGGGCGGGCCGAGCGACGAGCCGGAAGGCACGGCCCGTCGTGAGGGCATCCTCGAAAGCGCCCGGCTCGGGACAATCGAGGGTCAGCGAGCCCTTGCCCGGTTTGAAGTTGAGGAGCTTGTTGCGCAGGGTCAGATCGAGGAGCCGCAGCTTCCAGGCTTCCAGCCGGTCGCGGGGCTCGCGACGGGGCAGATCGAGGCGGGGAGCGGGGATATCCTCGACGAAGGACGGGGGCGCGCCGAGCGCCTGGACGAGTGCAGCCGCCATCTCCGGAGCCGGCGCCTGTGCGCCGGGCTCGCCCGTGTCGAGGGGAGAGATGCCGGAAAGACGGGCGCGCCGCAGATCGAGGACCATCTCCAGGGGGGACTCGGCATCCGCATCGATCAAGCGCGCGCCGGCCGCCACCGCATCCGCGAAACTCCCTGGCGGATCGGCGGTGAGTACGGTGGTCTCGATCAGGATCAGTTCCTGCAGGTCACGGCGCTTCCGCAGGGCCTGGGCGTCGTCGCCGACCCTTTCCGGCAGGGTCTCGTCCACGAGCCACAGCCCGAGGAGCGCGTGATCGCGGGTGAGGATCAAGAGCGGATTGAGCCCGGCCTGTTCACAGCAGGCCGCGCAGAGCAGGGTGAGGTCGAGGCACGTGGCGAGCCGCCGCTCGACGATGGCTCCGGGCTCGCGGACCTTCTGTCCCGACCGTTCGAAACTCGCGGGCGGCAGGATGTAGGTAATCCGCAGGGCCGCCATCGCCGCGTGGATCGCCTCCGCCATCTCCCAGGCCCTGGCCTTCCTTCCGCTGCGATAGCCGTCGAAGGCGGTGCTCCGCCTTGCCCGCTCCAGGATCGCGGCGGCGGAGCGCAGGATGCCGTCCACGGCCGGGTCGTTGGGCCTGACGAAGGCCGCGAGCAGTTCGGGCGCCGCATCCGCGCCTCCCCAATGGGAGGGCGGCAGGAGCCGCAGGTCGAACTCCTCACGGCCTAACTCGCTCTCCTCGCCCGAGCTCATCAGTGTCAGCGTCACCGTACAGGGCCGGCTTTCCAGTAGTCCGGCCAGGATCGCTCCATCGATCCGCAGACCCGGTGCATCGATGCGCTGCACGCCCCCTGCGGTTATCCGCTGGATCGGCAGGGTGGTAGGTCGGAACAGCGGCGGCGTCGCGCTGATATGGAGGGTAACATCGGCGAGATCGGTATCACCGCCATTGGTCAGAGTGATGTCCCGGATGAGTGGAACCCCATTCTGCCAAGAGGCGACGCTGGCATGATCGACCACCGTGCATGCGAGAGCACAACGCGTGCGGACCCTATCGGAAGCCTCGAGCGTATCGGTCATCGCGCCCGGTTCTCCGTCACCGCCAGCGTTCTACAAGCGCGCCGCGCGTGCTCGCAAGCGCCGCCTGCCCGTCGCTCGCGTGTCTGCAGGCTCGTCCAGGCATCGTACTTGGAATCATTCCACAACATAGCGATTGCCCGCGGAAGACGAGGCTTTGTATAGCGTTCGGTGTTCGGCGTTTCAGCAAAGATGCCGACCGTCGTGACGCCGAGGCCATCGGTTCTGCTGGCGCTGCGTTGCTGAGCCCATTTGTCATTCGCTCCTCGACCGGGAGCGCCCGCTTCCTCGCAAACCGGGGCCGACCGCCGATGACGGATATGATCAAGCCGAGTATACCGCCATCGCAGGGTCGCTACCGCCTGATAGTGGCCGGCCGGACCCTCCTTGCGATCTTCGGCGGTTATGCCCTGGCGGCCGTTGCCACGGCCTTCTTGTCCCTGACCTTGCCCCTCGACCGTTCGGAGGCCGTTGCCGCCGCCACCCTGGCGAGCTTCGCGATCATGGCGGGTGCGGTGATCTGGGTCTTCTCCGCCCGCACCCTCGCCCGTGCGGCGATAGGGCTGGCGCTTCCGGCTTTGTGCCTGGGCGCCGGTCTCTGGCTCGCCCTCGGCAACGCGGTGCAGCCTGCATGAAGCAGAGTTTTCGCCAATCGATGGCATGGCTGCACACCTGGGCGGGGCTCGTGACCGGCTGGGTGATGTTCGCCGTCTTCGTCACCGGCACTGCCACCTACTACAAGTCCGACATCTCGCTCTGGATGCGGCCCGAATTACGCGCGCAGGCGGAATACGACGTGGTTCGCGCGACCGAACTCGGAGTCGCGTATCTCAAGGTCCATGCCCCAAAGGCGATGGCTTGGTATGTGGGCGTGCCGCAGCCCGACAAGCCATATATCGGCGCCTATTGGATGGTCACGCCGGACGGCGAGTTCGGAAAGGCTCTCCTCGATCCGGATACCGGCGCGCCGACAGAGGCCCGGGCGACACAGGGCGGTGACTTCTTCTACCGCTTCCATTTCGAATTGCAGATGCTCCCGGCAATCGGCCGCTGGATCGTCGGCATCTGCGCGATGGTCCTGCTCGTCGCCCTGATCAGCGGCATCGTCACCCATCGCCGCATCTTCGCGGATTTCTTCACCTTCCGGCGTTCGAAATCTGCCCAGCGCGGCTGGCTCGACGCGCACAACGTCACCGGTGTTCTGGCGCTGCCGTTCCACCTGATGATCACCTATACGGGCATCGTCTCGCTCGCGCTCATGTACATGCCGTGGGGAATGGTGAGCGCCTACAAGGGCGACGAACTGCGCTTCTACGTGGAGTCCGGTCAGATGCCGGCCTGGCGAGCCGCCGAGGGGAAGCCGGCCGAGTCGGCGCCGCTCGGTCCTCTCATCCGCCGCGCCCAGGCCGAGGTGAGCGAGCCGCTCGAGATGGTCTCGATCAACAATCCCGGTGATGCCAATGCCACCGTGGTGGCGGTGTTCGAGGAGCCCCATGGGCTCGCCCATCGCCATCCGCAGATCGCCTTCCACGCGGTGACCGGAGAGGTGGTCGAACGGACCGGGCCGCTGAAGCCGGCGGCGCATGCCTATACGAGCTTCGTCGGCCTGCACGAGGCGCATTTCGCCGGGCCGGCCCTGCGCATCCTGTTCTTCCTGTCGGGCCTAATGGGCTGTGCCGCCATCGCCACTGGCCTCGTCCTGTGGACCGTGGCGCGGGCGCCGAAGGCGGTCGTGCGGCCCACTCTCGGTTGGCGCATCGTCCATTCCCTCAATATCGGTACGATTCTCGGCCTTCCCATCGGCATGGCGGCGCTCTTCCTCGCCAACCGTCTGATTCCTGCAGGATGGGCCGCTCGTGAATCCTGGGAGGGTGGCGTGTTTTTCGCAGCCTGGTTCCTCGCCGCCCTGGTCTCCCACGCTCGCCTACATCGCCAGGCATGGGGCGAGATGAGCTATGCCGCCGCGCTGCTGTTCCTGGCCGTTCCTCTGGTCGATTGGGCACAGACGGGATGGCGCACAGAGTTCCTGGGCTTCAACGCCGCCATGGTGGCGCTCGCACTGATTTTCCTCTTCGGCGCGCGAAAGCTCGGGTGCCATGAGGGATCGCAGAGAGCGGCCCGTACCACCGGAGATTTCGCCCGCGTATGACGCCACTTGCCGTCTCCCTCACCTCCCTCCTGAGCTTCTCCGGCCTCGCCTGCCTCTGCCTGAGCATGGACCGGCATGGCCGGACCTTGTTCCACGGGCGCCCCTCCCGGCGGCGCGACACAGCGTTCCGTGTGGCGGGCTGGCTTTTCATCGCCCTGGCTTTCGCGGCCGCCGTCGTCACGGCGAACTGGAATTTCGGTCCGGTGCAATGGCTCGGCTCGCTCACCGGGGCCGCGCTCATCGTCGTGGCGCTGATGTCTTATCGTCCGGCCTGGATCCGTCCGGCAGCCATCGCCGCTCTTCCCCTCGCCATGGCCACCGCGTTCTTCGTCTGAACCGGGGCCGATTTTCCGAGCGTCCGGATAGGCCTATGTGAAGGGTTGCCCGACAGGCTTTCACGAGGAGTATCCATGGCGCTCGACCCCGCTCTCGCGGATCGCATCTCCGCCTCGGTCGAACAGGGATTTGCCGATCAGGTCGCCCATATCCAGGACCTCGTTCGGTTCGGGTCGGTGCGCGGCGCCGAGCACGCGATTCAGGACCATGTCTTCCGGTGCCTGGAGCAACGCGGCTATGCGATGGAGCGGATCCGCATGGATTCTACGGCCATCGCCGCGCATCCTGGCGGAGGCAGGATTGCACCGGGACATTCGGATGCGCCCATCGTTGTCGGCATCCACCGGCCTCGTCACGAGACGGGACGCTCCCTGATTCTGCAGGCCCATGTGGACGTGGTGCCACCGGGCCCACTCGACCTCTGGAGCCAGCCGCCCTTCGATCCGGTGATACGGGGCGACTGGATGTACGGCCGAGGTGCCGCCGACATGAAGGCCGGGCACGCGGCCAACCTGTTCGCGCTCGATGCGCTCAGGCGGATCGGCCTTCAGCCGGCGGCGACGGTCACGATCCAGTCCGTGGTCGAGGAGGAATCCACCGGCAATGGAGCTCTCATGGCACATCTGCACGATTACCGCGCCGATGCCGTGCTGATCCCCGAGCCGGAGGACGAGAAGCTCGTGCGGGCCAATACCGGCGTGCTGTGGTTCACGGTCGAGGTGCAGGGCACGCCGGTCCATGTTCGCGAGATGGGTGCTGGCGCCAACGCCATCGATGCCACCTATCGGGTGATCGGTGCCTTGCGCGAACTCGAAGAGAAGTGGAATGGCCGCAAGGCAGGCCGCCGCCATTTCGAAGGCGAGGCCCATCCGATCAACCTCAATGTCGGCCGGATCGAGGGCGGAGACTGGGCGTCTTCCGTCCCAGCCTGGTGCCGGATCGATTGCCGTATCGCCATTTATCCCGGTGTGAAGGCGGCGGACGCGGCGGAAGAGATTGAATCTGCGGTGGCGACTTTCGCCCGATCCGATCCGTTCCTGGCAAAGTCGCCACCGGTGGTGGCTTTCAATGGTTTCTTCGCGGAAGGCTACGAGTTGGACGAAGGCTCGGATGCCGAGGCCGTACTCGCCGCCGCTCACAAGCGGGCCGTGGGCGTCGATCTTCAGAGCTTCATGTCACCGAGCTATCTCGATACCCGCGTCCACGCACTCTACGACCGGGTTCCGGCCCTCTGCTATGGGCCGATCAGCGAGAACATCCATGGCTCCGACGAGCGCGTGAGCCTCGCCTCGGTGAAGCGCATCACCAAAGCCATTGCGTTGTTTATGGCCGAGTGGTGCGGGACCGAACCGCTCGAGCATGTGAGGTAGGCGACGACATCGCGCTCACCGATCCCGCGCGTACCCGATTGTAAGCGCGCGGGCGTTGTGTCGTGCTTACCGAATGCCGCCGCTGGCGGTGATCACCTCGCCGGTCAGCCAGCGGGCATCGTCTGAGGCGAGGAACGCGACCACCCCGGCGATGTCGTCCGGTTGGCCCGCCCTGCCTAGCGGCGTCTGCGCGATGAAGCCGGCCTCCATGTCGGAACCGACGACTCCGGCCGTATGGGTGCCTTCGGTCACTACGAAGCCGGGGCTGACCACATTGACCCGGATCTTGCGTGGCGCGAGCTCGTTGGCCAGCACGCCCGAGATAGCGTTCAATGCCCCCTTGGTTCCGGCATAAACCCCTGCGGCCGGTGTATGGACATGGGTGATGGCCGAAGAAATATTGACGATGCTTCCGTTCTCTCCAAGATGCTTCACTGCCGCTTGGGTCGTGAGCAATACGCCGAGCACATTCACGTCAAAGAGACGGCGATAATGCTCTTCGGTCACGTCCTCGATCGTCGCGAATTCGTAGATGCCGGAATTATTGACCAGCACGTCGAGGCGGCCGAACTGATTTACCGCCGCCTCGATCAGCCCCTGTGCCTCTTCCGCTTTGGAGACATCGGCCTTCACCGCGATAGCTTTGCCTCCAGCTGACGTAATGGCCTCGACGACGGCGTCGGCACCCGCCCTACTCGAGGCGTAATTGACCACGATCGCGGCACCGTGCTGTGCGAGATTTTTGGCGATCGCGGCACCGATGCCCTTCGATGCGCCGGTCACTACGGCGACCTTTCCGTCAAGCTTCGACATATGTGCTATCCTTCGACGGGAACTGGTTCGGACTGGTTCGCCTCAGTTCCATAGTTCGGAAATTCGGAACTAATGGAGCGAAGGTCAAGCCCCAAATGGATGAAATATGAGGCCGCTGTTTCACCCGGCGATCGAGGACGTCCAGCCCCAGGCAATCCTGCACGCCTTGTCGGATCCCCGCCGGGCAGCGATCTTCGCCGCAATCGCAACGGCAGGCTGCGTTGAGGCCTGCTCGGCGCTGTCGGGCGTCGGGGAACGGACGATTCCGAAATCGTCGTTGTCCAGCCATTTCAAGGTACTGCGCGAAGCCGGCTTGATCCGGTGCGAGCGTCACGGCGTCGAGATGCGAAACCATTCGCGCTGCGCGGAGGTGAACGCACGTTTCCCTGGCTTACTCGCCGCGATCATGGTCGCTTATGCGTCGGGTGGAGAGCCCGGCGCCCATGGGGCAGATGCGTAGGCGCCAGTCAGAATGCTCGCTTCGCCTCGATGATCCATGACGGAACGTTCCTTCGACCGCCGTCTCATTCCGATGCGAGACGCCAATCCGCGCGATCGTGCGCCGACCCGGATTCATCCTATTCCCATCCGGATAAGTATCCGGTGGGATAGGTGCCGTTCGACGGGTTCCGGGCGATCTTGCGAGGCAGCGGCGCGAGATGAGAGGCAGACACGCAGTCACACCCCTTGCCGGAACGCTCTACACCTTATATTGCGACGCGATAGCTCGATCCCGTGACCCGGCGCTGCCGGCCGCATTCCTGCGGCCCGTCGCGTGACGGGCTCTACTCGCTTCCGGATACCTTATGAAGCTTCGCAACATCGCCATCATCGCCCACGTCGACCACGGCAAGACGACACTCGTCGACAAGCTGCTGTCCCAGTCGGGATCGTTCCGAGACAATCAGCGCGTCGAAGAGCGCGCGATGGACTCGAACGACCTCGAGAAGGAGCGTGGCATCACGATCCTGGCCAAGGCGACTTCGGTCGTCTGGAAGGATACCCGCGTCAACGTCGTCGACACCCCCGGCCACGCCGATTTCGGCGGTGAGGTGGAACGTATCCTCTCGATGGTGGACGGCGTGATCGTGCTCGTCGATGCCGCCGAGGGTCCTATGCCCCAGACCAAGTTCGTGGTCGGTAAGGCGCTCAAGATTGGCTTGAAGCCGATCGTGGCGATCAACAAGGTCGACCGTCCGGACGCTCGCATCACGGAAGTCGTCAACGAGGTGTTCGACCTCTTCGCCGCTCTCGATGCGACCGACGACCAGCTCGATTTCCCGATCCTCTACGGTTCGGGCCGCGCAGGCTGGATGGCGACGTCCCCCGATGGTTCTCAGGAAGACGGTCTGGCGCCGCTCTTCGACCTCGTGCTCACGCATGTACCTCAGGCCAAGGTCGAAGAGGGTCCGTTCCGGATGCTCGGCACCCTGCTCGAAGCCAATCCCTTCCTGGGTCGCATCATCACCGGCCGCATCGCGTCCGGCACTGTGAAGCCGAACCAGGCCATCAAGGTCATGGATCGTACGGGCAAGCTGGTTGAAACCGGCCGCGTCTCGAAGATCCTGGCCTTCCGCGGCCTGGAGCGCGCACCCATCGACATCGGCGAGGCGGGCGACATCGTCTCCATCGCCGGCCTCGTGAAGGGCACCGTGGCCGACACCTTCTGCGACCCGCAGGTCGAGACCCCGATCCAGGCCCAGCCGATCGATCCGCCCACCGTCACCATGTCCTTCATCGTCAACGATTCGCCCCTGGCAGGCACCGAAGGCGACAAGGTCACGAGCCGCATGATCCGCGACCGCCTGTTCAAGGAGGCCGAGGGCAATGTGACGCTCAAGATCGAGGAAGCGGCCGACAAGGATTCGTTCTTCGTCTCCGGCCGCGGCGAGTTGCAGCTTGCCATCCTGATCGAGACCATGCGCCGCGAAGGCTTCGAGATCGCCGTGTCGCGTCCTCGCGTGGTGCTCTCCAAGGACGAGAACGACAATGTCCTCGAGCCGGTCGAGGAGGTCGTGGTCGACGTGGACGAGGAATACTCGGGCGTCGTCGTGCAGAAGATGTCCGAGCGTAAGGCCGAGATGATCGAGATGCGGCCCTCGGGCGGTAGCCGCCTGCGCCTCGTCTTCCATGCGCCGACCCGTGGCCTCATCGGCTACCAGGGCGAGCTCATGACAGACACGCGCGGCACCGCGATCATGAACCGCTTGTTCAAGGCCTACGAGCCCTACAAGGGCGAGATGCCCGGCCGCCGCAACGGCGTGCTGATCTCGAACGACAAGGGCGAGGCCGTGGCTTACGCCATGTGGAACCTGGAAGATCGCGGCCCGATGATGATCGAGCCCGGCGCCAAGGTCTATCAGGGCATGATCATCGGCGAGCACAACCGCGAGAACGACCTCGAGGTGAACGTGCTCAAGGGCAAGAAGCTCACCAACATCCGCACCACTTCGAAGGACGAGGCCGTGCGCCTCACCCCTCCGATCCGCATGACCCTCGAGCGCTCGCTGGCCTGGATCCAGGACGACGAGCTGATGGAAGTCACGCCGAAGTCGATCCGCCTGCGCAAGACCTACCTCGATCCCAACGAGCGCAAGCGCTTCGAGCGTTCGGGCGGCGTCGCGTAAAACGCTACTCATTCGAAGAGAAACGAAAAGGCCGGGCATCGCCCGGCCTTTTCCGTTCATACTGCCAACAAGGCTCGCCTCGATGCCGTTTCGCCTTCCCCGATCGTGAGGTGGGATCGGACGTGGGCTTCAACATGAGAGGCTGGAGTGGATAGAGGCCTCACTCTTCCTTCGCCCGCTCTCGCAAGAGGTACTTTTGCACCTTGCCGGTCGAGGTCTTGGGGAGCTCGCCAAAAACGATCTTGCGGGGCAGCTTGTAGCCAGCGAGACGTTCGCGACACCAAGCAATCAGCGCATCGGCTTCCACGGTCGCGCCGGCTTTGAGCTCGACGAAGGCCATGGGGGTCTCGCCCCATTTTTCGTCGGGTCGCGCCACTACAGCGGCGGCCGAGACGGCGGGGTGGCGGAACAGAGCATCCTCGACCTCAATGGAGGAAATGTTCTCGCCGCCTGAGATGATGATGTCCTTCGATCGGTCCTTGAGCTGGATGTAGCCGTCAGGATGCTTCACTCCGAGGTCGCCAGAGCGGAACCAGCCACCGGCGAAGGCAGCCTGAGTGGCGGAGGGGTTCTTGAGGTAGCCACGCATCACCACATTGCCGCGAAACATCGCCTCGCCCATGGTTTCACCATCGGAGGGTACGGATTCGCAGGTCTCCGGGTCTCGGATGTCGAAGCCTTCGAGCACAGGGTACCGCACGCCTTGTCGCGCCATCCTGGCCGCTTTCGCCTCGTCCTCAAGAGCGTCCCAGTCGCGATGCCAAGCATTCACGACTGCGGGGCCGTACGTCTCGGTAAGGCCATAGAGGTGCGTGACGTCGAAGCCAGCCTTGCCCATGGCAGCGAGCACCGCCTGTGGCGGGGGCGCAGCCGCCGTGAGGAAGGCGACCCGGCGGGGGAGGGGGCGACGCTCGTCCTCGGACGCATTCAGAAGAAGCTGCATCACGATCGGCGCCCCGCACAGATGGGTGACACCGTGCTCCGCCAGTGCCGCGTAGAGTGCGCCCGCCCTGACCTGCCGGAGGCAGACATGGGTGCCAGCGACGACGGACAACGTCCACGGGAAGCACCAGCCATTGCAGTGGAACATGGGCAGCGTCCAGAGATAGACAGGGTGCTGCCCAAGCTGACCGGTTATGACGTTGCCGAGCGAGAGAAGGGCCGCACCGCGGTGGTGATAGACCACGCCTTTAGGGTCGCCCGTCGTGCCGGAGGTGTAGTTCAGCGAGATCGCATCCCACTCGTCCGCCGGCATGGCCCAGTCCTGTGCCGGATCCCCTTTTTCAAGAAACGCCTCGTAGCCAATCTGTCCGAGGATCGTGCCGTCCCCGGTATAGACCGGATCGTCGACATCGATGACCAGTGGGCTCACTCCCGCCCGTTCCAGGGCGGCACTAACGACGCGACTGAACTCACGATCCGCAATCAATACCTTGGCTTCGCCGTGGTCGAGACAGAAGGCGAGACCTGCAGGATCGAGGCGGGTGTTCAAGGTGTTGAGCACGGCGCCAGTCATCGGTATCCCGTAATGACACTCGATCATTTCGGGCGTGTTGGCGAGCATCACAGCGACCGTGTCCCCGCGTCCGATACCGTGCGCCGTCAGTGCAGCAGCAAGTCGTCTGCTCCGTGCATACAATTCGGCATAGGTTCGGCGCAGAGGGCCATGAATGACGGCGATATGTTCGGGAAAGACACGCGCCGAACGGTCCAGGTAGTTCAGCGGCGTCAGCGGCTGATAGTTCGCCGGATTCCGGTCGAGGTCCCGATCATAGATCGAAAGCTCAACCTGTGAGGCTGTAGTGGTCGCCATGGATGTATCTCCCTGGCAAGCATCGTACTCAGGAGATCTACATCCGACAATCGACCCTTCGATACGACGGGCTGACTTGGATCGTCACACCTAACGAAATCTATAGTTCGCTCGTGTTATGCTGCAAGAAGCGGAAAGAAGACACCAACTCTCAACCCCCGCCCGGATCAGTCTCGTCGTCGGGTGTCGTGCCGCCCTTTGAACCTTTGCCGGGCGTGGGCCCTTCACCCGGCTTGCCGTCGGTCTTTTCATTGGGATCCATGACGGCGTCGGGGGCCGAATTGGCTGGCTTACCCGTATTCTTTGCGGTGTTACTCTCGGTCTCGCTCATGGCTGCCCACCTTCTCGAGTGATTTTCAATCCTGCCGGCGATCGGATTGCCCGTTAGACGAGCCGCCTACCGGCGCCGGGTTTCGACCCTTCTGACCGCCGGCCTCGTTCCAGTTCTGATTACGCTCGGCATCTGTGACGCCACCGGCCCCCTGATCGCGCGCTGCCTCCTGTTCGGGCGTTTGTCGGCCGCCCCCGACGGCGGGTGCACCCTGCGAGCCGACATCGTCGTCGGGCTTGCGCGTCGCTGCATCGGTGGGATTATCCTTCTCGCTCACGCGCCGTCCTCCGAATCTTTGCCGACCGGTGCGGTCGCGCGGTCGAGAGCCTCCGACACGGTGCTCGTCTGGGAAGCATCGCCAATATGGCGCAGGTTCTCTGGTGGCGTCTCGGCCTCGGTGGCCTCGGTGGCGTCCTGGCGCGGTGTGCCGGAAGCGATGCGCGCAGCTTCGGCTTGGCCTGACGGATCGCTCTTCAGGTCGTGCTGGGTCCGGGCGGGAGTACCGATGTCGCGGGCATCGTCCTGGCCGAGACCCTGTCCATTGCGATCGCTGTAAGCGTCGAAATCCTTCAGCGAGGGGCGCTCGCGTTGCTCGTTGCTCATGGTTTCCTCCAATGTTGAAGGTTCAACCTGTCGAACGCTCGTGAGGTTGCCTGACGCTTGGAGAGCTCACTCCCTTCGGGGGACGACGCGCAGAAAAAAGGCGCTCCCGTGAGGGAGCGCCGATGATCGGGATGGGTCCAAGAAGAGGTCAGATCCCTTCGAAGAGCGCGGACGAGATGTAACGTTCAGCGAAGGAGCACGCGACGGTAACAATGCGCTTGCCCTGGAATTCCGGACGTGCCGCCAGCTTCAGCGCTGCAGCGACGTTGCCGCCTGTGGAGATGCCGCCGGGAATACCTTCCAGCTTGGCGAGGAGCCGCGCCGTGTCGAAAGCTTCCTGGTTCGATACGGTGATGACCTCATCGATGACCTCACGGTCGAGATTGCCCGGGATGAAGCCGGCGCCGATTCCCTGGATCTTGTGCGGGCCAGGCTGACCGCCTGAAATCACCGGGGAATCCGTCGGCTCGACGGCGATGACCTTGAGGTTCGGCAGGCGAGGCTTCAGCACGGAGCCGACGCCCGTGATCGTTCCGCCCGTGCCGACACCGGCGACGAAGGCGTCGAGTTGGCCCTGCGTATCGTTCCAGATCTCCTCGGCTGTCGTCTTGCGATGGATCTCGGGATTCGCCGGGTTCGAGAATTGCTGCGGCATGATCGCGCCGGGGATCTCGTTGAGAAGCTCCTCGGCCTTGCTAATCGCTCCCTTCATGCCCTGCGGACCGGGCGTGAGGGCCAGTTCCGCGCCGAGGAAGGCCAGCATCTTGCGGCGCTCCAGGGACATGGTCTCGGGCATGACGAGAATCAGGCGGTAGCCGCGCGCCGCCGCCACGAAGGCCAGGGCGATTCCGGTATTTCCAGAGGTAGGCTCCACCAGCGTGCCGCCGGGCTTCAGCTGGCCGGAGGCTTCGAGGGCGTCGATCATGTTGACGCCGATACGATCCTTAACGCTCGCGATCGGGTTAAAGAACTCGAGCTTCAGCAGGATTTCGGCATCGACGCCGCGCTCCTTGGTGATTCGGTTGAGCCGGACGAGGGGCGTGTTGCCGATCGTCTCCGTGATCGAGCCGTAGATATGGCCGTGGCCGGGTTTGCGGGACTGCGAGGGGCTAGTGTCGGCCATGACGAAATCTCCTGAGCGGCGTTTATGCGTTGTGCAGGCATCGATCGACCTTGCACACGGTGCGCGCCGGGATATCGCGTCGTCCTAGGCGAAGCAATCGCTCATAGACTTAACGCAAAGACAAATCTTCTCTGTCGTCAAGTGCGAGTGTTGCCAGTAGACATTTTCATTTGCTTGATGCGTTGTCTGTGGGACATTGTTCTCCGGCGCCGCCTTCTATCCCGTCCCGTGAAGTATCTGCTCGGTCGCGCCCCAGCCAAGGCGGCGAAGAGGCGGCGCCTACGAAAACAGGATCATCGCGGAGAGCACGAGAAAAGTCGCACAAAGCGGTGCCGACAATGCGATCCGGAATGCGGCCGGATGCAGGCTCGGCGAGCAAGTGTAGATCATCTCTTCGGAGACGCCATGCCGGACGATACTGCCGGTCGCCCATTCAAGCCGCTTCACCATTTCGCGTCCCCTGCGCTCAGCCGTGATGGGCAGAAAGCGACAGGGTCATTCAACGAGGGGTAAAGCTGAAGCCGCGACCTTGGATCGTCGTCAATGCGATCTTAAAGAGAGGCTGACGATTGCGACGGAGTCGGTACTGGCCCCGGCCCGGCCCGGCCCGGCCCGGCCCGGCCCGGTCTCATTCTCTGCGACGGCTCTTCCAGACCCGAAGACTTCGGAGGTTTAGCCGAGATGCCAAACGACCCGCGCGCCCGGGCCCGTGCCTGTCTGCATGCCGATTCCCGAGAGCATGGGAGGCGCTTCGTCCGGGCGATCCAGTTGCACCGCCGGTGGTCGCAGGGCTCATGGCTCGGCTGTGCGAGGCAGCCGGCATCAGCAGTAGTCGCTGAAGTAGGTCGCAGACTGTCACGACACTGCCAGCCCCGGGGAAATCTCTCATGGCCCGCTCTACGGCCCGTTAGACGAGCCGTAAAAAGTGGGTGTCTTGCCGCCCCGCGTTTTCACGAGGGACGGTATGGTCGGCAATTGCCGGTCAAGCGCAGAGATTTAGAGCGCGCGGTCGAACTTCAGTTCGCCCTTCTGGCTCTTGATCACCAGCTGCGAGCCTACGAGGTCCCATTGGGCAGCGGTTCGCAGGGCGATGAAGAAATCCTGCTCGCTCGCTCCGGTACCCTTGTCGCAAGGCTTCTTCGTCAAGGCGAGGGGGCCGACCGCAAGATGCTGCTCGCGCAGGGGGAAGGCCGTGGCGGCGAAGGTGTTGCACCCGCCGTAGCCGCGTGCGCGATACTGCTTGTCGATGATGAAGCTCGGCCGGTCGGTGCCGTTGAACGGCTTGCCGTTCAGGCTCACGGCAGTCCAAGTCGCGTCGAGGGGAAACATCTTTTCCTGAGCCTTGGCGGCCGGAACATACTGTTTCTTCTCTGGCTTCTCGCGATTGTCCTTGCCGAAACCCGTGACGTTGGATCCCTGCGCCATTGCCTCCGTCATCGGCATCCCTGCCGTCGCGGCAAAAGCCATCACGGCGAACAGCATCGCTCTCATCGTCAGGCCCTCCTTCGTCATCATCAATCGAACTCGCGTCGTCGCGCGCCTCACCCCGGTTTCGAGGCGTGATCATTTGGACCGTGCGCCACACACCAGGGTCGGCGTCGGCCGATGCGTCGCGTGGACAGGGTGCAACCGCCCATCGGATAAGATTCCAGCACAAATATGGTCAAGACTGCGGGCGGCGAGATTTCATGATCATCCCCTCCTAAACGACGTTCCATGCTTGCTGTACGTGAACTATCCCGATGCCAGTCTCGTTAAGCCAGCTTAGAGGCTGCGGCAGGTGGAGCGCCGCCGAGGAAGGGGAGAGTTTCCGTGTCGGGACTGGACGAGAGCGGGCGTGGTGGATCAGGGCTGAATACGATGAGCCCTGCGCAATCGCGGGCCGCCCGCGGGATGCTGGGCTGGTCGGAAGCGGATCTTGCTGGCAGGGTCGGACTCGCAGAGCAGGATGTGAAGGATTTCGAGAGCGGAGCCAACGATCCTGCCTCGGGGCAGATCGAGGCGCTGAGAAGTGCTCTGATGAGCGCCGGCATCGTCTTTCACGAGGGGCGCGAGAACGGCGTCAGCCTACGCGCTAAGGGCGGAGACGAAGGTACGCGGCTCTCCTCGCTGACCACCGAAAACGATCACTGAAGTCCGCAAAGGAAACCTTTGGGGCTCCGGGAATCGGCACTGAGCGAATGCGTTACGCGCCGCCTCGTCCCATGGCGAGAGCCTTCAAATCGAACGTGGGATCGGCGGCCTCATCTGGCGTTGGTGAAAGGCCGCGCGCGATGATCCGGCGGGCGGCCATGTGCTCGGTCGCCGAATCCACCGTCTCGATTCCTGTCAGGTATGCATCGCGATAGCGGAACACCGCGAAGCCTCCGGCGGTCGGGCGCCGTACCGAAACATCGCCTGGCAATGGCAACCCAACCATTTGCAGTTTGTGTCCGCCCTGATCGCTCCAGAACCACGGGACGGCATCGTAGGGCGCCGGGCGTCCAGCGATGCGGGCGGCGACACAACGTGCCTGGTCGATCGCGTTTTGGACGGATTCTACGCGCGCTACGCCATGCGCGGCGAAACGTGTTGGAAACCTGGCGCAATCGCCGATAGCCGAGATCGACGGATCGTCGGTGACGAGGACAGGATCGACGACGATGCCGTCTTCTACACGGAGCCCCGCCTCGGCTGCGAGCTCCTGGTTCGGAAGCACACCGATGCCGATCAGGACCAGATCCGCCGGGCACGCGGTGCCGTCGGACAGGCGGAGGGCCTCGACCCGACCGGTGCGGCCCTCGATGGCCTGGACGCCGCTGCCAAACAAGAAGCGGATACCGGCTTTCTCGTGAGTCTCTCGGAAGAAAGCGGCGACGGGTTCGGACACGGCCCGCGCCATGGGTCGGTCGGCGGCTTCGATGACGGTGACACAAAGACCACGCGCGGCGCAGATACTGGCGAATTCGAGCCCGATGAACCCCGCACCGACGATGGCAATGTTGCGCGCCTCGCCGATGGCCTCCTGGATTCGATCTGCATCCGTGATCGAGCGCAACTGGTAGACGCCCGTAAGTTCGGCTCCCGATACGGGAAGAGGCCGGTTCCGCGAACCTGTGGCGAGGACGAGATGATCGTAGGCAATCTCGCGTCCGTCGCCGAGGCGGATTCGGCGCCCGCCACGGTCGATCGAGACGGCCATGGACGAGGTTTCGCAGCCGATGCGGTGCTCCACATAGAACTCGCGTGCACGCAGGAATAGGCCGGCGGCGTCCACCTTGCCAGCGAGATAGGCTTTCGAGAGCGGCGGTCGCTGATAGGGAAGGATCGGCTCGTCGCCGATCATCGTCACCGGTCCGTCGAAGCCCGACTCCCGAAGGGAGGCTGCCGCCTGCAAGCCGGCCTGACCGGCACCGATGATGACGATCCCGCCCTCGTTCACGCCTCGAACTCCGCGGTGACCGGGCTGACGGCTGGCGACAGCGCCAGACGCGGCAGTTTCCGTCCGCCTTCCTTCACCGTGAAATCCCAGAATGCCGCCGCCGCCGGACCCAGCACCTTGTCGGCGCGGCGGACCACGTACCAGTCGCGACGGATCGGCAATCCCTGCACGTCGAGCAGGATCATGCGACCGCTTTCAACCTCGGCCGCTACCGTGTGGGCGGAGATGAGTGCGATACCGAGTCCGGCCATCACCGCCTGCTTGATCGTCTCGTTCGATCCCGAATCGATTCCGAGCTTCGCGCGCTGAATCATGATGCCCGACATGAACTCCTCGAACACCGTGCGGGTGCCGGACCCTTCCTCGCGAACCAGGAAGGATTCCTCGGCCAGATCCGCCCGCGTAAGATTGGTGCGCGTGCTGAAGCGATGGTTTGGCGCGGCGATGATGACGAGCGGATGCGCGCCGAACGTCTCGGCCTCGATCGCGAAATCGCGGGGCGGCCGGCCCATGATCGCGAAGTCGATCTCGTAGTTGCGCAGGGCCTCGACCATGGCGCCGCGATTGCCGACAACGAGGTTGATCTCCACCGCTGGAAAGCGCGCGACGAAGCCGGCGATGATCTGAGGCGTAAAGTACTTGGCCGTCGAGACCACCCCCATGGCGACCCGGCCGCCGCTCCCGCCCTTGAGGGTCTGGAGCTTGTCGGCACAGGTCTCGAGCACGGTGTTGATGCTGTCGATTGCCCAGAGCATTTCGCGCCCGGCATCGGTGGGTTTCAGGCCCGTCGGCGTACGGTCGAACAGGAGCAGCCCCGCCTCCTCCTCGAGCTGGCGGATGCGCGCGTAAAGCGCCGCCGAGGTGACGTTGAGTTCCTGGGCCGCGCGGGTCATCGTTCCGAGGCGGGCGACCGCTGCGACGGCCTGGAGTTGCTTGAGCGAGAGGTTGCGCATTCGCCGTTTTTAGTTTTTTTGGAACTGCCCGCAAGTTTTTTCATAATTCCTTCTTTGCACGGGGATTGCCCGTCTGGCGCTCTGGTTGATGGCAGCGCTATCGTGCAAAGGGCGCTATCAGGCCGTGGAAGCTTGATGCCGGGTTGGGCGCTGAATGGCCGGGTTCTCCCGGCAGGTCGATGAAGAGGACGTGAGCCGATGTCGTTGGGGTCTCTGGAGATCGGGTCTCGTCTCGATGCATGCCTCGCTCAGGCCGTTGCGGCCAATCCGGCCTTGACCGATGTGGCGGCCGTGATCGCGGCCTGCGCCGAAGCGGCCGTGGATGTGAGCGAGGTCATCGGTCGCGGCGCCCTGGGCGGTGGCGATCTCGCTGCGCAAGGCGAGCAGAATAGCGACGGCGACGTTCAGAAGGCCCTCGACGTCCTCGCCCACGAGCGTTTCACCGAGGCTCTGCGCGGTGCGCCTGTGGCGGAGGTTGCCTCGGAGGAGGCGGAGGGGATCATGCTCCTGAACGCGGGCGCCCCCCTTGCCGTCGCGATCGATCCCCTGGACGGCTCTTCCAACATCGGCGTCAACATGGCGGTGGGGTCGATCTTCGGCATCCGTCCGGTCGCCGCCACCCCGGACAATCCGGCCGGTTCCTTCACGACACCTGGTACGGCACAACTCGCCGCCGGCTTCGTCACCTACGGCCCGGCGACGTCCCTTGTCGTTACCCTGGGCTTCGGCACACAAATCTACACCCTCGATCGGGCCGAGCGCGTATTCCGCCTTACCAGCCCGCGGATCGAAGTCGTGGCGACAGCCAAGGAATACGCAATCAACGCCTCGAATGCCCGTCATTGGGACACGCCGGTCAAGGCGTATATCGAGGATTGTCTGGCCGGCGCTGACGGCCCCCTCGACAAGAACTTCAACATGCGCTGGCTCGGCTCGCTGGTGGCGGACGCCCAGAGGGTTCTCATCCGCGGCGGAGTGTTCCTGTATCCAGGCGACAACCGGAAGGGCTATGCCCAGGGTCGTCTGCGCCTCCTCTATGAGGCAGCTCCCATCGCGATGCTGATGGAGCAGGCCGGAGCCGCTGCAACGGACGGTGCCAACCGCATCCTCGACATCAGCGCCACCGGCATTCACGAGCGCGTGCCCTTGGTCTTTGGATCGACCGAGGAAGTCGCCTGCGTCGCGAAGTACTACGGCGGCCGCAATCCCGCTGCCGGCCGTTCACCCCTGTTCGGCCAGCGCGGCCTGATGCGCGGCTGACAGGGCAGAGACTGGAACCGGTCGGGCATCGTTCATGTCGGCGCGTCACCCCATCATCTCGGTGACCGGCTCGTCCGGGGCCGGCACGACGTCCGTACGCAACACGTTCGAGCAGATCTTCCGCCGCGAGGATGTCAGTGCCGTCTATATCGAGGGCGACGCTTTCCACGCCCTCGATCGCAATGCCATGCGCAAGGCGATGGCGGAGGAGCCGACGCTCAGCCATTTCGCGCCACGCGCCAATCTTCTCCCCGAGCTGGAGGAGGTGTTCCGCACCTATGGCGAATCAGGCATCGGGCGGACGCGTCATTACGTCCACGACGCCGCCGACGCTCAGGCGTATGGGGCAGAGCCCGGCACGTTCACCCCCTGGGAGGATTTTCAGCCTGGTTCGGATCTGCTGTTCTACGAGGGACTCCACGGTTGCGTGGTCGACGACAATGTCGACATGGCCCGCTACGCCGATCTCAAGATCGGCGTAGTACCGGTGATCAACCTCGAATGGATTCAGAAGCTGCACCGGGACCGCTCGTTCCGCGGTTATTCCACCGAGGCGGTCACCGACGTCATCCTGCGGCGCATGCCCGATTACGTGCAGACGATCTGCCCGCAATTCACCTGGACGGACATCAACTTCCAGCGCGTGCCCACGGTCGACACGTCGAACCCGTTCATCGCCCGCTGGATTCCCACCGCCGACGAATCGATGGTGGTCATCCGCTTCAAGGACCCGAAGGGCATCGATTTTTCCTACCTGATCTCGATGATCCAGGGCTCCTTCATGAGCCGCGCCAATTCCATTGTGATCCCGGGCGGCAAGCTCGATATCGCCATGCAGCTCATCCTCACGCCGATCATCATGCAATTGGTGGAGCGCAAGCGCCGGCTTGCCTGAGACCGCCGAACGTCCGGGCTCATGCTCTTGCCGGACCGACAGAGTGAACGAGATAGTCCGAATGACGACCCGCACGACCGGCCCCATCATCTCCCCGTCGATCCTCTCGGCTGACTTCGCCGCCCTTGGCAAGGAGGTTCGCGCGGTGTCCGAGGCGGGGGCGGACTGGATTCATCTCGACGTGATGGACGGGCATTTCGTGCCCAACATCACCTTCGGGCCCGATGTGGTGAAAGCGCTCCGACCCCACAGCGACAAGGTGTTCGACGTTCATCTGATGATCGCGCCGGCCGACCCGTATCTCGCGGCGTTCGCCGAGGCGGGAGCGGATGCGATTTCGGTCCATGTGGAGGCCGGTCCGCACATTCACCGCTCGCTCCAGACTATTCTGAACCTCGGAAAGCGCGCCGGAATCGCGCTGAATCCGGGCACCCCTGCGAGCGCCATCGAACCCTTGATCGACATGGTCGACCTCGTCCTGGTGATGACGGTGAATCCAGGGTTCGGAGGGCAGAGTTTCATCCCTTCGACGCTCGAGACCATCGCCCGGATCAAGGCGATGAGCGCCGGACGCGACATCGATATCGAGGTGGATGGCGGCATCACGCCCGAGAATGTGGGCCTCGCCGCTGCCGCCGGAGCCAACGCGTTCGTGGCCGGAAGCGCCGTATTCAAGGGCGGGCCCGCCGGCTATGCCGGGCGCATCGCCGCCATCCGGGCGGGCGCCAGCGGCACCGTCGCATGCTGAAGGCGCTGATCTTCGACGTCGATGGGACACTCGCCGAGACCGAGGACCTGCACCGACAGGCATTCAACCGGGCCTTCGCCGAACTGGGGCTCGACTGGAACTGGTCGCCGGAGGCCTATGCCGACCTTCTCACCGTCATGGGCGGGAAGGAGAGGCTCGCGCATTACGTGCGGACCGAGCATGGCGAGCCGGATGCGCAGCGTCGCGTCCAGATGAGCGAGATCCACGACCGCAAGACCAGGATCTATGGCGATCTCGTCACGCAGGGGGCGCTCGCCCTGCGCCCTGGCATTGCGCGCCTGGTCGAGGAGGCGAAACGCGCGGGCCTACGTCTCGCGGTGGCCAGCACCACGAGCAGGCCCAATATCGATACCTTGATCGCCGTGAATTTCCCCGAGGGCAATCCGTTCGATGCCATCGCCTGCGGCGACGAGGCCGAGCGCAAGAAACCCCATCCAGACGTGTTCGTGCTCGCCCTGAAGCGCCTCGGGGTCGAACCGGGCGAGGCCATCGCCTTCGAGGATTCCGCCCCCGGCATTCGCTCCGCCCTGGATGCCGGCCTGCCGGTCATCGCCACGCGCAGCCTCTATACCGGTGGTCACAGCCTGGAGGGCGCGTTCTCGGCCGTTTCCGATCTCGGCGAGAGGGAGGCGCCGCATAGCCATCTCGCCGGATCGGCATGGCCCGGCGACGTCATCACTCTCGCGGCGTTGAAGGACTGGCACGCCCGGCACGCGGGGTGACCCCTTTCGCGGGCCGCGGAAACAAAGTCGAGCCCGCAACGATGCCGAGGCAGGCGGTAAAGGCAAGGCGCCACCAGGGCCGCACCGCGCCGCCGTTTCCTTCGTCTGCCATCGCTTCTGTCCCCGTTGCGGGGAGAGAAACTCCCCTGCCGCATCAACGCCGGGGGCCTCACCGCGTTGCCTCGATGAGCGGACCCGGCCTATAACCCGGCTCAACCCCGTTGCGGTGACGCGCGCGCGCACTTCCGCTCCACCTCCGACACGACCCAAGGTCACGCTATGGCCGGCCATTCCCAGTTCAAGAACATCATGCACCGCAAGGGCCGCGTCGATGCGGTCCGTTCCAAGATCTTCGGCAAGCTCGCCCGCGAGATCACGGTTGCGGCCAAGCTCGGCATGCCCGACCCGGCGATGAATGCGCGCCTGCGCGCCGCCATCATCGCGGCACGGGCCGAGAACGTGCCCAAGGACAATATCGAGCGCGCCATCAAGAAGGCCTCGGGCGCCGACGCCGAAAGCTACGACGAGATCCGCTACGAGGGCTACGGCCCGGGGGGCGCTGCCCTCATCGTCGAGGCGCAGACCGACAACCGCAACCGTACCGCCTCCGACGTGCGCTCGGCCTTCACAAAGTCCGGCGGCAGCTTGGCCGAGACCGGCGCCGTCTCCTTCATGTTCGACCATGTCGGCGTGGTGGAGTTCGATGCCAAGGTGGCGGATGCCGACACGATGCTCGAGGCTGCCATCGAGGCAGGCGCCGACGACGTGCGCTCCTCCGAGGACGGCCACGAGATCACCTGCGCCCAGGATTCCTACGGCGAGGTCTCCAAGGCACTGGAGGCCCGCTTCGGCGAGCCGCGCCGCACGGCCCTGATCTGGAAGGCCCAGAACACCATCGAGGTCGACGACGAGACCGGCGAGAAGCTGATCCGCCTCGTCGAAGTCATCGAAGACCAGGACGACGTCCAGAACGTCTACGTCAATTTCGCTCTCTCCGACGCTCTGGTCGCCAAGCTCGAAGGGTGAGCGGCCCGGAGCCACAAGCGATCATTCCAGATCCGATAGTCCCCTTCATGATGGCGGATCCGGGATTCACTCTGGTGCCGCGCGTGCTCGGCTGATCCGGCATCCGCTTCGTTCGAGCGGAGCCAGGATCAGGCTGCTTTTACGGTGTCGAGGAAGCGGTTGACCAACGCCGGCGCGTCAGCGTTCCGAGCCCCGCCAGAACGGTTGCCGCCAGGATCGGCCCTGTCGGAACGTTCCCGCTGAACTGAGCTCCGGGCCCGGCGATCGGCAGTATTAGCCAGAGGCAGATGCTCAGGAATCAGTCGGAGCTCCGCCGGCAAGTCTCGATATCCGCCATCGGAATTCTGATCTTTCGGATACGCCGGACTCGTGGCACCGGAGCTTACGTGCGCGTCGCCGGTATCCGCGACGAGCTATGCGCTGGAGACGTAGAGACGGGCGACGAGATCCGGTGGGACGGCGGTGACCACGACGCTGTGGGTCCGTCCCCCCATGGATAGGATCGTTTCCCGCCAGCTCAGGCGACGAGGGCGGCAATGTCTTGCCCATGCCATCGCCCATGCCTTGGCACAAGACTTCGTTCACGATATGTCCTTAACGCTCAGATCGGCGCGGCGCTCGCGCCCGGACCTGTCCAACCCATGATTTTGTCACCTCTGGTTTTGAGCGCATGACCGGCTCCGTCCGCATCCTCGGCATCGATCCCGGCCTGCGCCGGACCGGCTGGGGTCTCATCTCCGTCGTCGGGACGAAGCTGACCTATGTCGATTGCGGCGTGGTGACGTCGGATGGGGACCTGCCTCTCGCCCTGCGCCTGCGGGAATTGCACGAGGGCATCACCCGCGTCGTGTCGGGTTTCTCGCCCGACGAGGTCGCCGTGGAGGAGACCTTCGTCAACAAGGACGCGCAGGCGACGCTGAAGCTCGGCCATGCCCGCGCTATCGCCCTGCTGGTGCCGGCTCTGGCGGGTCTGCCGGTCTCCGAATACGCCGCCAACCTGGTGAAGAAGACCGTCTGCGGCTCGGGCCATGCCGAGAAGGTGCAGATCCAGGCGATGGTGAAGTTTCTGATGCCCAAGGCCGAGTTCAAGACAGCAGATGCCGCCGATGCCCTCGCCATCGCCGTCACCCATGCCAATCATCGCGGTGCGCATGCGCTGAAGAAGCTCCACGCTCCCGTCGCCGGGGTGAGCGGGCTTGCCGCCGCACGGATCGCGGCGGCTCTGGCGAAGAGGTGAGCATGTCCTCTCCCGGCGCTGGGCGCGGGGAGAGGGGGCTTTACGTCCTGGGCGGGTTTACTGGGCCTTGAACTCGCCCTCCAGGCGCAGGCTCACTTCGTCGCTCACTGCCGGCACGAAGGCCGAGACACCGAAATCCGAACGCTTGATCACGGCCCAGCCATCGAAGCCCACGGTGTAGCGCTTGTCGACGGGGTTGGTGCCGGCTTGGTTGAACGTGGCGTCGAAGGAGACGGGCTTCGTCACACCCTTCAGGGTGAGGGTGCCGGTGATCCGCGCCGTGGTCGGGCTGGTGGGCTCCACCAGGGTCGCCGTGTAGGTGGCGGTGGGGAACTTGGCCGTGTCGAAGAACTCGGGGGCCTGGAGATGCTTGTTCAAGGCATCGTTGAGGCCGTTGATGCTGGCCATGCCGATGGTGACGCTGAGCTGGCTCTTTGCCGGCTCCTTCGGATCCAGAACCGCCTTGGCCGCCACATCGGTGATCTGCCCATAATAGGTCGAGTAGCCGAGATGGATCACCGACCAGGTGATCTTGCCGTGTGCCGGATCGAGCACGTAGGTGCCGGGCTTGACCTGGGTCGGGTCGCGCGACGGACCGGCTTCGGGTGGCGTCTCCTGCGCGTAGGCGCAGGGCGAGGCCAGAAGCAGGAGGGCGAGGAGGCGCGTGCGCATCATGCGGTCACTTTCTCTATGGCTGGTCGGACAGGAGGGCCGGTCCCTGATAAGACCCTGTCTCTGATGACGAGATGATGCATGATCGGCAAGCTGAAGGGTGTGGTGGATTCCTACGGAGAGGATTTCGTGATCCTCGACGTGCAGGGGGTCGGCTACGTGGTGCATTGTTCCGCCCGGACCTTGCAGCGGATGCCGGGCGCGGGCGAGGCCGCTTCCCTCGCCATCGAGACCCATGTCCGCGAGGACATGATCCGGCTCTATGGTTTCCGCTCCGATGCCGAGCGCGAATGGTTTCGCCTGCTTCAGACCGTTCAGGGGGTCGGCTCCAAGGTGGCCCTCGGCCTGCTCTCCGTGCTGGAGCCGGAGGCCCTCGCTACCGCCATCTCCATGGGCGACAAGACCGCCATCGCCCGCGCGCCCGGGGTCGGGCCACGCCTCGCCGCCCGGCTCACCGCCGAATTGAAGGACAAGGCCCCCGCCTTCGCGCCGATCGACCCCGCCGTCCTGGCCCTCTCCGGAGCGGTGGAGGATCGAACCGCGCCTCAGCCCGCCGCCGATGCCATCTCGGCCCTGGTCAATCTCGGTTACGCCCCGGTCCAGGCCTCCGCCGCCATCGCCGCCGCGATGAAGGGAGCCGGTGAGGGCGCCGAAGCCAAGACCCTTATCCGCCTTGGCCTGCGCGAACTCGCCCGGTGAATCGGATGGTCCAAGGCGCAAATCCGCGTCCGGCCCGACGCCTGTTTTAACGGTTTATGCTACATAGTTGCCCATCGTCCCACGGGAGAACCAGCTTTCGTCCTTCCGGTAAACTGTCTAATCCGCTATCGACCGGAGCCCCGACTGGGCGGACCGCGCTCCGGGATTGAATATGACGGGCTTCTGGACATTCCTGGCGACCGCGCTGGTCTCCTGCGCGGCAGTGGCACCGGCGCTGGCCGCCGATCCGGCCGGCGCGCAGCCACCCGTTCCGGATGCGCCTTCGCCGTTCTTTCTCTTTACCGATACCCAGGTGAGCTACCACTACCAGTTCCCCGCCGCCGAGCCGGGTATACGGGTGCGGGACGCCGACGGGTCGTTCCGCTCGCGCGGTATCCCCAAACAGATCTTCAATGTCGCGCATGCCAATGCCTGGGCCTACGGCACCAATCTGTTCTCGCTCGACATCCTGAAATCCGGAGCGCAGGAGCGAGCCGGTACCACCAACGCGCCTGGCGGGTTCCTGCTTCGCGATGAGGGTGCGACGGAAGTCTACGGCCTCTACCGCGGCACACTCAGCCTCAACGCGCTCACCGGGACCAAGGCGTTCGTGGTGCCCGGCCTCGTCAAGGACATCTCCCTGTCCTACGGGTTCGACGCCAATACGAAGGATACTGCCTTCGGCCCCCGCAAGCGCAACGTCGTCGGCGGTCTTAACCTTTCCTTCGACGTGCCGGCCGGTTTTCTCAACGCCTCGGTCCATGCCTACAAGGAGTGGAACCGCAACGGCTTCAATCCCTATCCGAACCGGGACATCAGCTACGACACCGTCCCCGAGATCGAGATCGCCTATAGCTTCCCGCTGGCCTTCACCGGCCTGCCGCTCAGCGTCACCGGCATCAACAACATTGTCCTGCCCAAGGGGCGCGGTGTCCGTAATCCAGCGATCTTCGCCTTCAATCGAGAGACGGGGCTCGAATTCGTCTCCCGCACCAATCTGGTGCTCGACCTCGGCAAGCTCGTCTACGACCAGCCCAACCGCGTCGATGTGTTCATCGGCTTCCAGTACTGGCTGAACAAGTTCGGCAATCTCGAAACGGCGACCCTGAAGGGTACGGAAGAGAAGAGCTTCCTCGCTGGCGTCGCGTTCCACGTCTTCTGAGCGGGTTCGTCCCCGCCAGGATATCGCTGCCGCGAGGACGGTCGCGGTACCGATGGCCACGGCTGTGTGACCTACCCGACTTCGACCCGAGAGACTGCGCCCCAGAGACGGTGTTGCACGCCCACGGGGCTGGCTCCTGTCGTCGCAGGCAGGTCTGCGCGCCTTGCGCAAAAATCCCATGCCAGTTAAGTTATTGAGAATGCGATAGATTTTAAGAGTTCTAAAGAGGCGCTCAAGTCGATGCACGAAACGGGGAATCTGCCTCGCGCACGATTCTTTCGTGGTCGATCGAAGCCTCTCATCCCGTCCAGCGAGCTGTCATGATCGTCTGTTCCTGTAACGTGTTGTCCGACGGCGCCGTCCGCGCCTGCCTCAAGGATGGGCCTGATTGTCCGCGCACGCCGGCACAGGTCCAGGCCTGTCTCGGTTGCAGCCCGAAATGCGGTCGCTGCGCCCGGACGATCCGCTCGATCATGCAGGCGGCCCTGCAGGGTGCTCTGCAAGACGCCGTGGCGGAAGCCGGCCATGCGTGCGGAACGGGTTGCGCCAGCGCTTGTAGTTTGGTTCAATTCCAAACTGCGGAGGAGGGGATCGCCGCCTGAGGGCCTGTGCGAGGCTCCACGCTCCCCTTCATGCTCGAGAAGCTGAACGGGAGTGAGTGTTATGAAGGGTGATGTGAAGGTCGTCGAGTACCTCAATCGAGGTCTCCGCAGCGAGCTGACGGCCGTGAGCCAGTACTGGCTCCATTTCCGGATGCTGAACGACTGGGGCTACATCGACCTCGCCAAGTTCTGGCGCAAGGAATCGATCGAAGAGATGAACCATGCCGACCGGTTCATCGACCGGATCCTGTTCCTCGATGGGTTTCCGAACCTGCAGGAGCTTGATCCGCTGCGGATCGGCCAAAATATCGAAGAGATCATTGCCTCCGATCTCGCGGCCGAGACCGAGGCCCGCGCGCTTTATCTCGAAGCCGCGCAGTATTGCGATTCGATCAACGACCGCGTGTCGAAGATCCTGTTCGAGGAGCTGGCCGCCGACGAGGAAGGCCATATCGATTTCCTCGAGACCCAGCAGACCCTGATCGCTCAGATCGGCCTGCCGCTCTACGCCCAGAAGCATATCGGTGGCCTCGAGGCGATCGCTCCCGAAAAGGACTGACATCACACCAACACCCCGGAATGCAGGCGGCATTCCGAGGGGTTTCGTCGGACGATGAAGGTAAGGCCCGCGCCGGAATGGGGCGGGCCTTTTTTGCATTCAGGACATCTGCTGCGTCTGGGCGCCACTATCCGGGCGTGCCGGACCAAGAACCGGCTCTTCGCCCATGGGGGCGTTCTTGACCACGTTGAACGTACCCTTTCCGTCGAGAGACGGGCCGCTGGTCCAGCGTCCTTCGGGGAGAGGCGAATCGTCGGCGGTGGAGACGAAGAAGCTGTAGCTGTGCTTCTGGCTCTCCTCGCTCTGCGGGAAGCTGTTGGGGATCGGAAGGTTCGCTTCCATGCCGCCCATATCCTCGATGACGGCGAGCCATTGCTGCTGGTGCATCGTGTCGCGCGCGATGAGGAAGCTCCACATGTCGCGCATGCCCGGATCGTTTGTCGCGGTCATGAGGCGCACGGCGAGGGTTCGTCCCGTGGTCTCGGCGGCGACGTTGCAATACATGTCCGCCGCGAGGTTTCCGCTGGCGTAGATGTGGGACATGTCGAAGGGAACGCCGTCGCAATTGGCCGGGAAGGCGGCCATGCCGGTAGAGAGGATGTGGCGGTGGAGCATGCCTTCCACCACGTGACGCGGGTTCTCACCGTTCATCACGGCGCCGACTACCGCATCCTTCACGCCCGCTTCCTGCAGCTTGGTCGGAGCTGTCTCCAAGTTGAGGGCGACGGCGGTGGCGAGCATTTCGATATGCCCGATCTCCTCCGTCGCGGTGTTGAGGAGCATATCGCGATACTTGGTCGTCGGTCCGCGTGCGCCCCAGCCCTGGAAGAAGTACTGCATACAGACGCGGATCTCACCCTCGATCCCGCCGATGGCCTGCTGCAACATCCGCGCATAGACCGGATCGGGAGACTCGACCCGAACGGGATATTGCAGACGCTTGTCGAGATAGAACATGCTGGTCGGCCCTTTCGAGTGAGATGATGCGGCCATCGGCGGATTGACCGCCGATGGATCGCTAATTTAAGAAGTTAGTCCTATAAGCGGCCGTAAGGTCGTTCGGGCGGCCCTGGCCCAGAGGTGAATCCGCCAGCCGCGACGCTGCCCGGAGCGCCAACGGTCTCCGGTCATCAAGTCACGAGCAGATGTGTCGGAGATATCGCCGGTGCGGCCACGATCTCCAGAACTGCCATGGTCGTTATAGACAAGACCATGTTGTCTTGCCGCAATCGCCCATCGTCCTGGCTTGATAAATCTCTCTGAAGCGTAGAGTTCCAGAAAATTGTCGTTGTGTCAGGCATAAGACATAGCAAAAATCGGCGTTAACCTGGATCATGCGCTGTGTTTACATAAGATAGTCGCTCCCGCGGTTCGGGCTCGTCATAGGCGTTGCTGATCCGTGACGCTTGGAGCGAGGTCGTGCTGGACCGAGGCCACTCTGCTTTGTTCTTGCGGGAAGAAGGCGAGATGGTGCCGATCCGTCACGCATTCAGGTGCGCAGGGTCACCGTGAGACCCTCGTGCCACGCATCCGCCTTCGTGGCGGCGGGCGCCTGTCGCCGGCCGGCGACGTAGCGCGCGCGGCGGCGTTGTGCGACATCGGGCGAAACGCCCATCCACCGGAGCAGGCCCTGTGCCGGGCCCCGACCGAGAGCCCGTGTGAGCAAGCTCCCTAGATCGCCGAAATCGCCCACCCTTCATCCGCTGCCGGAATCGCTCCTTACGCCGGAGCGGCGGCCGGACGATGTGGAGCAGTCGATCCGTCCGCTGAGCCTTCCCGAATTCATCGGGCAGCGCGCGGCGCGGGCAAACATGCAGATTTTCATCGAATCCGCGAAAAAGACCGGCTCGGCCCTCGATCACGTCCTGTTCGTGGGGCCGCCGGGCCTGGGCAAGACCACCCTGGCGCAGATCGTAGCCCGCGAACTCGGGGTGAATTTCCGCTCCACCTCCGGCCCGGTCATCGCCAAGGCGGGAGACCTCGCGGCGCAGCTCACCAATCTCGAGGAACGCGACGTCCTCTTCATCGACGAGATCCACCGCCTCAATCCGGCGGTGGAGGAAATCCTCTATCCGGCGATGGAGGATTACCAGCTCGACCTCATCATCGGCGAGGGGCCGGCCGCCCGCTCGGTGAAGATCGAACTCCCGAAATTCACGCTGGTGGGCGCCACTACCCGCGCCGGCCTGCTCACCACGCCGCTTCGCGACAGGTTCGGCATCCCGATCCGCCTCGAATTCTACGATGTCGACGAACTCGAGCTCATCGTCTCGCGCGGCGCGCGGGTGCTCGGCATCGGCATGTCGGCGGAGGGCGCTAACGAGATCGCCAAACGGGCGCGGGGCACGCCGCGCATCGCCGGGCGCCTCCTGCGCCGGGTGCGCGACTTCGCCATCGTGGCCGACGCTCCCACCGTCACGCGCGCCATCGCCGACCGGGCGCTCCAGCTTCTCGACGTGGACCCGGCCGGCCTCGACGTGATGGACCGCAAATACCTGACCATGATCGCCACCTCCTTCGGCGGCGGCCCGGTGGGAATCGAGACCATCGCGGCGGCGCTTTCCGAGCCGCGCGACGCCATCGAAGACATCATCGAACCCTTCCTCATCCAGAAGGGCTTCGTCCAGCGCACCCCGCGTGGGCGCATGCTGACCCCGCACGCCTACAAGCATATGGGTTTTGCCGTGCCCCGGCGCGATCCGGCCTCGCAGTTCGGGCTGTTCGGGTCGGAGGATCCCGATGGCTGAGGCAGCCAATGGCGTCTGCGTTCTGCTCCCTGCAAAGACAGTGCGATGACGGATGGGCAGCGTGTTTGAAGTGAGACGATGTGTGCACATCCCCTCTCCCCGTGGGCGGGAAGACGGGGGCTAACGTCGGTCCGAACAGCAAGTCCTCTGCGATAGAACCGGCCGAAAAGCGACCTCCACCCCATGAGCTCCGACCCCGCATCCTCCCCGGTCCGGATCACCCGCCGCACCGTCTTGCTCGGCCTCGGGGCAATGGCGCTGGCGGGCAGCGGCACGGCGGCCTACGGGATCGGGGTCGAGCCGATGCGTCTCGCCATCACGCACTACCGGATCACCCCGATGGCGCCGTGGCCGGCCGGCCTGACCCTGCGGATCGTGGCCGTTTCCGACGTCCATGCCTGCGATCCGTTCATGACCCCCGCGCATATTCGGCGGATCGTCGAGGCGGCCAACGGCCTCGGCGGTGACGTGATCGTGCTGCTCGGCGACTACGTGAGTGGCATGGACCGGCTCGCCGGGATCGTGGACTCCGCCGATTGGGCGCCCGTCTTCGGGGCGTTGAAGGCGCCCCTCGGCACCTATGCCATCCTGGGCAATCACGATTGGTGGGCGGATCGCGCCGCCTGCGAGCGCGGGCACGGCCCGACCTTTGCCGGGGAGGCCCTGACCCGCGCCGGCATACGCGTGCTCGAGAACGAGGCGTTGCCGCTTCGGGTGAGGGGACACGAAGTCTGGCTCGCCGGGCTCGGCGATCAACTGAGCTTCGAGCGCACATGGTGGCGCTTCGGTATCCCCCGGAAGGGCAGCGACGACCTGCCGGCCACCCTCGCCGCCATCCCCGACGGCGCGCCCTCCATCCTCCTCGCCCACGAGCCGGACATCTTCCCGCAGGTGCCCGCCCATGTGGCCCTCACTCTCTCGGGCCATACCCATGGCGGACAGGTCCGGTTCCTTGGCTACGCACCTGTCGTTCCCTCCCGCTATGGGCGTCGCTATGCCTATGGCCATGTGCGCGAGCAGACTGACCTCGTGGTTTCCGGTGGCCTAGGTATGAGCGGGCTGCCGGTGCGCTTCGGGGTTCCGCCAGAGATCGTGGTGGTCGACCTGTCCTCGGAGCCCATGGCATGAACCCGGTTGACGATCGGATCGGCGAGGAGGCTCTGCCCTCTAGGACACAAGCGGTGAGGATCACGCGCCGGACGGTTTTCGCCGGCCTCGGCGGCATGGCCCTCGCAGGAAGTGCGACGGCGGCCTACGGCTTCGGCATCGAGCCCATGCGCCTGTCGGTGACGCGCTACGCCATCACGCCGAAGGGCCACTGGCCCGCCGGGCTGAAGCTCCGCATCGTGGCGCTGGCCGACATCCATGCCTGCGAGCCGTGGATGAGTGCCGCCCGCATCGCCGGCATCGTCGAGACCGCCAATGCGCTCGGCGGCGACCTGACGGTGCTCCTCGGCGACTACGTCACCGGGCAGAACTTCGTCACTCGCACCGTCGAGGCCGCCGAATGGGCGCCCGAACTCGGCCGCCTCAGGGCACCGCTGGGCACCTTCGCCATCCTCGGCAATCACGATTGGTGGGAGGATCGTACGGCACAGGCACGTGGCGCCGGCCCGACCATCGCCGGTGAGGCCCTGACGCGCACGGGCATCCGCGTCCTCGACAACGAGGCGATCCGCTTGGAAAAGGACGGGCGCGGGTTCTGGCTCGCGGGTTTGGGCGACCAGCTCGCCCTCCTTCCGGGCGCCAAGCGCCACGGCCATGCCCGTATCGGGGTCGACGATCTCGACAAGACGCTCGCCGCCGTGCCGCAGGGCGCACCGACGATCCTGCTGGCGCATGAGCCGGACATCTTCCCGCAAGTGCCGGCTCATGTGGCGCTGACCCTGTCCGGCCATACCCATGGCGGGCAGGTGCGGTTGTTCGGCTATTCTCCCGTGGTTCCGTCGCGCTACGCCAACCGTTACGCCTACGGCCATGTCCGCGAGCAGGCGGATCTCGTCGTCTCCGGCGGCCTCGGCAACAGCATCGCGCCGGTTCGCTTCGGCGTTCCCCCCGAGATCGTCGTGGTCGACCTATCCTCGGAAGCCATCGCATGACCTCTCATCGCATCGACATCCGCGTCTATTACGAGGACACCGATTTCTCCGGTTTCGTCTATCATGCCAATTACTTGCGCTACATGGAGCGCGGCCGCACCGAGCTGCTTCGCGCCCTCGCCATGGAGCAGGTCGATCTGCAGCGCGATGCCAGGTTGATCTTCGTCGTCCGGCGCATGGTGCTCGACTTCCTGAAGCCGGCGCGGATGGACGACATGCTCGCCATCATGACCACCGTCGTCGAACTGCGCGGCGCTTCGATGCCGATGATCCAGGAAGTGCGGCGCGGCGACGAGGTCCTGCTGAAGGCCGAGGTCACCGTGGCGGCGGTGCGGGATGGCCGCGCCGTTCGACTTCCGGACAGCCTCCGCCGGGCCATGTCGCAGCGTTTCGAGAGCCCGTCGCTTTAGGCTCTCGCGGGCCGGCCTGGCTTTCCGTCGGTTAAGCGATGTGCCCAGGACAGCGAGACGTCCGGCGAGAGAGAATCCGACACTTCCTCATGGTTCATTAACCTTGACGGACGAGGAAGGTGCGGCGTGCATTTTGCGATGCACCCCATACTTTCGACAGATTCACCAGCGATCTGGGGAACATACCGCCCGGGTCAGGTGGAGCGCGGGAGTCGACCGCCCGGTCGACCCGGGACGAGGACGAACGCATGAATCCCGCCGATGCCATGCAGGCGCTGCCGCCGCCGGACATGAGCCTGTTCAACCTGTTCTGGCACGCCCATCTCGTGGTGAAGCTGGTGATGGTGGGCCTGCTCGGCTGCTCCGTCTGGTGCTGGGCCATCATCGTTGACAAGACCCTGCTGTTCCGCCGCACCAAGACCGAGATGGACGCGTTCGAGGAGGCGTTCTGGTCCGGCCGTTCGCTGGAGGAACTCTACCGCTCGTTCAACGACCGGCCCGCCACCAATCTCGGCGCCCTGTTCGTGGCCGCCATGCGCGAATGGAAGCGCTCGTTCGAGGGCTCCGGCCGGCAGATCCAGAGCCTGTCCCAGCGCATCGACAAAGTGCTCGACGTCACCATCCAGCGCGAGGTCGAGCGTCTTGAGTCGCGCCTGCTCTTCCTCGCCTCCATCGGTTCGGCCGGTCCCTATGTCGGGCTGTTCGGCACGGTCTGGGGCATCATGACCTCCTTCACGGCCATCGCGGCTTCGAAGAACACGTCCCTGGCCGTGGTCGCACCCGGTATCGCCGAGGCCCTGTTCGCCACCGCCATCGGCCTGTTTGCCGCCATTCCCGCGGTGCTCGCCTACAACAAGCTGCAGTCGAACGTGTCCAAGGCCCAGTCGCGGCTCGAGGGCTTCGCCGACGAGTTCTCCGCCATCCTCTCGCGTCAGATCGACGAGCGCCTGTCGCTCGCCGCCTGATCCAGACCGACAACAGAGCGAGGCACGATCATGGGCATGGCCCACGGAGCGGCGCAGGGTGGCAGCAGGCGGCGTCGTGCGCGCCGCGGCGGCGCCATCAACGAGATCAACATGACGCCGTTCATCGACGTCGTGCTCGTGCTGCTGATCGTCTTCATGGTGGCCGCGCCGATGATGACGGTGGGCGTTCCCCTCGACCTGCCGCAATCCAAGGCGAGCCCTCTCAACTCTGATTCGACGCCGGTGACCCTGTCGATCCGCCAGACCGGCCAGGTCTTCATGGGCGAGGCCGAACTCACCGACGACACCATCGTGCCGAAGCTGGTAGAGACCTCAAAATCCGGCTTCGAGGAGCGGGTCTTCGTGCGCGGCGACAAGCGGGTGGATTATGGCCGCGTGGCCCAGGTGATGGCGATCGTGACCGGAGGCGGCTTCAAGAAGGTCGCCCTCGTCACCGAGCCGGACCAGAAGTAACGGGCGCGGCGGATCGTGAAGCTTCCCTCCAAATTCCGGGAACCGGGCGTCTGGGTGTCGAGCGGCGTGCATGTCGCCGTGCTCACCGTGGCGCTGATGTCCGTCGCCGCTCCCGCCCTGCCCGACGCCCAGGAAGGTGTACCGGTGGAGGTGATGACCGAGCAGCAATTCTCGGAACTGACCAAGGGCGAGAAGAACGCCGACAAGCCGATGCCCGACGCCAAGCCCCGCGCCGACAAGGTCGCGGAGAAGGTCGAGGAGCGCGAGCCCGAGAATGCCAAGGTCGATGCGCCCGCGCCGCCGAAACGCCCGGCCGACATGAAGGTCGCCAGCGCCGAGGAGATGCCCCTGCGCATGCCCGACCACGAATCCGAGAAGGAAGCGGCAGAGGCCGCCGCCAAGGCCGAAGCGGCGAAGCTCGCCAAGGAAGCCGCCAAAGCCGAGGCCGCGAAAGCAGCAGAAGCCAAGGCTGCGGCGGAAGCTAAGGCTGAGGCTAAGGCCGCCGCCAAGGCCGAGGCTGCCAAGGCGGAAGCGGCCAAGGCTGAAGCCAAGGCCGAGGCAGTGAAGGCCGCCAAGGTCGAGGCCGAGAAGCGCGAGAAACTCGCCGAGCTCATCGAGCGCCAGGAGGCCGAGGCCATCGCCAAAGCGGAAGCCGCCAAGGCCGAGAAAGCCAAGGCCCTGGCGGAAGCCAAGGCCCAGGCCGAAGCCAAAGCTCTGGCCGAGGCGAAGGCGCGGGCCGATGCGAAGGCCAAGGCCGAAGCGCTCGCCAAGGCGGAGAAGGCCGAAGCCGAGGCGGAAGCCAAGGCCGAAGCGAAGGCGAAGGCCGAGGCCGAACGTCAGCAGGCCGTCGCGGAGGCCAAAGCCGCTGCGGATGCCAAGGCCCAGGCCGAAGCGAAGGCCAGGGCAGATGCCGCCGCCAAGGCCAAGGCGAAAGCCATGGCGGATGCCCGCGCCAAGGCCGATGCGGAGGCCAAGGCGAAAAAGCAGGCCGAGCTCGCCGACAAGTTCAATTCCGGCGACATCAAGCAGCTGCTCGCCTCGCGGGCGCCCTCGCAATCCACCGGCGCTACCGGCCACGAGGTCCAGCGCACGGCCTCGCTGGGAGCCGCCAGTGGCACCTCGCAGCGTCTGTCGCCCTCCATGCGCGATTCGCTGATCGGGATGCTGACCCAGCAGATCGAGCGCTGCTACTCGGCGCCCCCTGGCGCCTCGCAGGGCGTGGTGCTGCCGATGCTCGACATCCGCCTCTCGGCCAACGGTTCGCTGAGCACCGAGCCGCGGATCATGCGCGGCGGCGCCAACGCCGTGGACCGCTCCCTCGCCGAGGCCGCGCTTCGTGCCGTGAAGCGCTGTGCGCCCTACAAGATCCCGCCCCAGTTCGCGCCGTATTATGACGACTGGAAGGCGATCAACGCGGAATTCGAGTTCTCGCGGGTGTGATACAGGTCGGTGATCCTTCCTTCGGATTCGTCCAATCCCTCTCCCTCAACCTGAGGTGCCGAAGCGTGAGCGACGGCCTCGAAGGAGGCATCCAGGGCCCTCGTGCTGTCTGGAAATCTCCTTCGAGGCCCGCTGACGCGGACACCTTAGGGTGAGGTCGAGGATAGGAAGAACCGACGCTCCCAGAATCCCTGTTCAAGGTTTTCGGAATCTCTTCATGACCGACATTCTCCACCGGCGGCTCGCCTCGCCCCTGGCGTCGCTCCTCGCGGTGCTGGCCCTCGTGCTCGCCTTCGCCGTGCCCGCACAGGCGCAGCTGAACCTGCGGATCGGCGGCGGCTCGTTCCAGCCGATGCCCATCGCCGTCGCCGATTTCTCCGGCGATCCGAGCCTTGGCCTGCTGGTGTCGAGCGTGGTCACGAACAACCTGAGGCGGTCCGGCTATTTCGTGCCCCTGGAGAAGGGGAAGTTCCCTGAGAATCCCGGCTTCGATGCAGTGCCGGGCTTCGACAAGTGGCGTGCCGCCGGTGCCCAGGCTCTCATCACCGGCCGGGTCGGGCGTGATCCTTCGGGCAAGCTCAAGGTCGAATTCCGGCTCTGGGACGTGACCTCGGGCCAGCAGCTCACCGGCCAGCAATACGGCGCGGATGTCGCCAATGCGCGCCGCACCGGCCATCTCATCTCCGACGTGGTCTATACCAAGATCACCGGCCTCGGCGGCTGGTTCGACAGCCGCATCGCCTTCGTCGACGAATCCGGATCGAAGGAGAACCGCCGCAAGCGCCTGATGGTGATGGACCAGGACGGCGCCAATGTCCGCGCCCTCACCAACGGCGAATCCGCCGTGGTGGCGCCGCGCTACTCGCCCTCGACGCAGGACATCGCGTTCATGACCCAGTCCACCGGCCAGCAGCCGCGTGTTCAGGTGATCAACCTCGAGACCGGCGCGCGCCAGGCCATCGGCCGGATGGATTCGATGAGCACCAGCCCGCGCTTCGCGCCGGACGGTCACCACCTCGTCATGAGCGTACAGCAGGGCGGCAACGCCGACATCGTCAAGATGGATCTCGGCTCGAAGGCGCAAACGCCGATCACCAACGGCAACGCCATCGACACCTCGCCGACCTATTCGCCGGATGGGCGGCAGATCGTCTTCGAATCGGATCGCGGCGGCTCGCAGCAGATCTACGTGATGGGCGCCGACGGCTCGAACCCGACCCGTATCTCCTTCGGCGAGGGCTCGGCCTCGCAACCGGCCTGGTCGCCCAAGGGAGACCTCATCGCCTTCACCCGCCAGCGCAAGGGTGGCTTCGCCATCTGCGTGATGAAGCCGGACGGTTCCGGCGAGCGCGTGCTCACCGAAGGCTTCCACAACGAAGGGCCGACCTTCGCGCCGAACGGCCAGTACCTCCTGTTTTTCCGCGATCCGGGCGGCCAGGGTGGCGGCAAGCTCTACATGGTCGACATCACCGGCAAGGTGGAGCAGCCGGTCCCGACGCCGTCCTACGCCTCCGACCCGACCTGGTCGCCGCTGCTCGCGGGGAAGTAGGGGGGAGCGGCTGACGGCGTTGTCGCCGGCATTCCCCCAAGCCAAGTGCTTCCGTCGAAAGGCATTATCCCTTGCCGAGCCCTTGCGTGACGGGAAAGGGATAATGCCACCACGGACGTGGTGGGGATGCGTACCCCGGGGCTACGGCGTCCAAATCACTCCGCCGCCAATAGCCGGTCCCGCGCCTTGAGCGCCGGGAACAAGCGGCCCCACAGCACCGCCACGAGGATCGTCGCGAGCCCGCCCGCTACCACGGCCGGTACCGCGCCGACGAGGGCGGCGAGTGTGCCGGATTCGAACTCGCCGAGTTCGTTGGAGGCGCCGATGAACACCGTGTTCACTGCCGAGACCCGTCCGCGCATGGAATCGGGCGTCTCACCCTGGACGAAGGTCTGCCGCACGTAGACGCTGATCATGTCGGCCGCCCCCGTGACGAACAGGCAGGCCATCGAGAGCGGCAGGGATGTGGACAGTCCGAACGCCGTGATGGCGACGCCGAAGACGGCCACCGCCTGCAGCATCCGCTTACCGGCATGGCGTTCGAGGGGGCGATAGGCGAGGAGGATGGCGGTGACCACCGCACCGGCCGCCGGCATGCTTCGCAACGCCCCGAGCCCAAGGGGGCCGACATGAAGGATCTCGGCGGCGAAGATCGGCAGCAGGGCGGTCGCTCCTCCCAGCAGCACGGCCACGAGATCGAGGCTGATCGCGCCGAGCACCACCGGCTGCGAGCGGATGTAGGACAGGCCAGCCGAGAGGGTGGCCCAGGTCACGGGTGGACGCTCCGTCACGGCAGCGGGCCGAAAGCGGATCGCGACCACGAGGGCGCTCGCCAGGGCGAAGCTCGCCGCCGCCGCCCCGAACACCGCCGCAGGGCCCAGCATGTAGAGAAACCCACCGGCGGCCGGGCCGAGGATCGACGCGCTCTGCCAGAGCGAGGCGTTCCAGGCGATGGCCGATCCGAACAGGGGACGCGGAACCAAGGTCGGAAGAAGTGCCTGGAGCGCCGGGTTGGCGAAGGCGCGCGACGTGCCGATGACCACGACGAGGGCGTAGATGGGCCAGATCGAACCGGTGCCGGACAAGGCGATGGCGACGAGGCCGAGATCGGCCGCGGCCAAGGTCGCATAGGCGATCGCCGTCACCAGACGCCGGTCGTAGGTGTCGGCCACGTGCCCGGTGATCAGGGCGGAGAGCATCGCCGGAAGGAAGCTCGCGAGCCCAACGAGGCCGAGGGCGAGAGCCGAACGGGTCAGGTCGTAGACGAACCATCCCACCGCCACGGCTTGCATCTGGTAGGCGAGGCCGGTGAGAAACCGTGCGGCTCCGTACAGCCGGAAATCGCCGTTGCGGAAGACCGACCAGCGGGGCGCGGCGGATGCTGTCATGAGCGATGGGCCAAGGGCGTGAAGGGAGAGCCGCACCGCATCGTCTCTACAACGCCGAGGGTGCGACAGTGATGCCGCAGCTATGCCGCATGCGAAGTGCGGCCTTGTCGAATTGCTAATCTATCGGCCGAATAATTGCTGGTCGGGACGGAGCGTCATCGGGTTGTGCCAGCATGAACCAAACTAGCCTTGGGCTGAACCCGGAAGGCCAAGCTCAGCTTCCGGCTGACGTTCAAAATATCGTGGCTTCGTCTTCACGCGGCTCGATCCGTGCGTTCCAGAGGAGCGATATTCCGCAGGTCTGTCACCTGTTTTCGCAGACGTTCCGCCTCGGTAAGACTTATCAGGCGGCCAAGCTCGCGGCCTGCCTGGAAGCGACCTATTTCGATTCGCCCGGCTATACCGAGGGCACCGGTTCCATCGTCCATCTGGACAGAAACGGGGCCGTGAACGGTTTCATGGGTGTCATCTCCATGACCATGGTCGTCGGGGAGCGGACCCTGCGCGCCGGCATCCTCAGCGCCTACATGGCCGCCGATCCCGACAACAACCCCGGCATCGGCGTCAGCCTCATCCGGGGCGTCACCGCCCGCGATTTCGACCTCCTCTTCACCGACACCGCCAACCGCACGTCCCTCGATATCGCCCGTGCCACTCGCTTCGTGATCCTGCCGGCGCAGAGCCTCGAATGGGTGAAGATCCACCGGCCCGCGGGGACGGCGGCGTATTTCCTGGGTAAGCGCCTGCCCCGGCTCGCGCGCTGGATCATCCCGATCGCCCGCGTGGCGGATAGCGTGCTCTGGCGATTCCTGCCCTTCGGCTCCCCGCTCCCCGACGGTATCGTCTCGCGCCCTATTGCCGCCGCCGATTTCGCGGAGGCCGCCCGTCCCTTCCTCGCTCACTACGATCTCAAGCCGGACCCGGCCGAACTCGGCTGGTTCGTCGAACAGGCCGGTCTCCAGACCAAGTATGGCCCCCTCCAAATCCGCGAGGTAGTGGATCGGATCGGCCGCCGGATCGGGTTGTATCTCCTCTACGCCCGCCGCGACGGCGTCGCCTATGCGCTCCAGATCTTGGCACTGCCCAACCGCGAGGAACTCGTCGTCGGCCAGATGTTCGTCGATGCGGCTGAATTTGGGGCCGTGGCCGTGCGCGGGGCGACCTCACCCGACCTGATGAAGGGGCTCTTCCGCCAGAAGGGCCTTCTTTATCACCACGTCATGGGAACGATCGCCTGGACGCGCGATCCGGAGCTGGCGGCGACACTTCGCGGCGGTAATGTGTTTCTCGGCGGTATCGCCGGCGAGACCTGGGCTCGGATCGTCACCGAAGATTTCTCGTAACGGGGCGGCGTCCCTACGAGGCGTATTTCACCGTGCAGCCATAGGGCTTTGCAGTCCTAACGCTCACCGGCTTGCCGGCGGCGATCTCGGTGAGGGCAAGGTCCACGTAGTTCTTTGCGGTCTTGAGATCGTCGAGATTGGCGGAGGGCTTGTCGTCGATGCCGCCCTGGAAGAGCAGGGTTCCGTCTCCTGAGACGATGAACATGTGCGGCGTCGTCCGGGCAGCGTAAGCCCGACCGATCGTGCCGGTTGGGTCTAGAATGACAGCGGTGGGGGAGGCGCCGCGGGTCTGTGTCAGACGGTTCGCTGCCTGCCCGTCCACCGCGCCCTGCTCGCCGGGAGCAGACGAGATGACCGACAGCCAGACGATCCCGGCCTCGGTCCACTTCTTCTGCAGGGCCTGCATCGCCTGGCCACCGTAATGCTTCATCACGAAGGGGCAATCGTGGTTGGTCCATTCGAGGACGACGGTCTTGCCCTTGTAATCCTCGAGCCGGACGGTCCGGCCATCGGCATCCGTGCCGGTGAAGAGGGGAGCGGGTTTACCCACCTGTGGGCCTGCCGCCATCGCTGCGTGCATGCACAGTGGACCGGCCAGCGCGGAGGCGATGGCGGCTCCGAGAAACATCCGGCGGGGCAGGGCCATGGCTCTCACCTTTTCGTGGTTTCCAGGGCGGCGCGCTGGTTGGCGGTATTCTCAGGGATCTTGGAGAGTTCGTCGAGGACGATTCCCGATGTCAGGATCTGCGGCAGCACGATGGGCTCGCCCGTCCCGGTGTAAAGCAGGTAGAGCGGCACGCCGCTGCGGCCATGCTTTTCCAACAGGGCGGTGATCTCGGGGTTCTGGTTGGTCCAGTCGCCCTTGAGATAGGTCACGTCACGCGCCTTGAACGCGGCCTCCACGCTCTGCGTGCGGAGCGCCGTGCGTTCGTTGACCTGACAGGTGATGCACCAGGCGGCCGTCATGTTGACGAAGACCGGCTTGCCTTCGGCCACGAGGGAATCAAGGCGGGCCTGGGTGAACGGGGTGATGCCCTCGGCCGTCGCATTCCTCATATCCGCCGAGGCCCGGTCCTGATCGAGGCCGAAGGTCAGCGCGAGGGTCGCCGCCAGGGCCGCAACGGAGGTCAGGCGGGCGAGCCCGGCGCCGATCCCGCCCGCGTGGCGGGCCCGCTCCCAGGCCCAGGCAGCGAGGCCTACGAGAACGAGGCCGGTCAGCGCGGCCAGAAGGCCGGCCGAACCGACCTGCTGGGACAGCACCCAGACGAGCCAAGCCACGGTGGCGTAGATCGGGAAGGCGAGCGCCCCTTTCAGCGTCTCCATCCAGGCGCCCGGACGTGGAAGGCGCCGTACAGCCGCCGGCCATGTGGTGAGGACGAGGAAGGGCAAAGCGAGGCCGAGGCCGAGGCTCGCAAACACCGTGAGGCTCACCAGCGGTGCCTGCGTGAGTGCGAACCCTACCGCAGAGCCCATGAAGGGGGCAGTGCAGGGGGTGGCCACCACCGTTGCCAGGATGCCGGTGAAGAACGAACCTTCGAGCCCCGCCCGCCGGGTCAGCCCATCGCCGAGCCCGGCGATTCCGCCGCCCAGATGGACCACACCGGAGAGGCTGAGGCCCATCGCGAAGAGCAGGTAGGCGAGGCCCGCCACCACGAGGGGTGATTGCAGCTGGAAGCCCCAGCCGATCCCGGCGCCCGCGCCCTTGAGGGCGATGAGCAGCCCCGCCAGGGAGAGAAAGGCGGCGAGGACGCCGGCGGTATAGGCGAGACCGTGCAGGCGCACGCGGGAGGCCGGCTCGCCCGAATGCTTGACGAGGCTCAGCACCTTGATCGACAGCACGGGAAAGACGCAGGGCATCAGGTTGAGGAGGAGCCCGCCGAGGAAGGCGAGGCCGGCCGCACTCCACAGGGTCAGGCTTTCCTCGGGCGACGCCTGTCGCGCCGTGGGCGCTGTCTCCCCCGGAATTGCCCCACCGGGAGACGCCGCCGGCGCGTCGCCGATGGCATAGGAGCGCTGGACCGTGCCATCGGCGGTTTGCTCGTCGAAGGTGAAGACGCCGGGAAGCTCCGTCGGCGCGGGCTCGCCGGGTGTCGCCCGCGCAAGGCTCAAACGGAACCCCTTGTCGTCGATGGTCAGGGTCTGCGAAGCGGCGTTCTCGATCGCCGTCTCGGAATAGGGGAAGAAGGCCGGCTGGCGGATCGCGTCGGGTTTCAGGCCGGGCGCGTCGGCTGTGAGGACCAGCCTGTCGCCCTCGCTCGTGAGTTTCACCGGCCAGGGCGAGGGAACGGGGAGGGCCGCGCGGGCATCCTCGAACAGCAGGATGTTGGTGGCCGAACTGCCGGTGCTGGTTCCTGGAGCGGCCACCGGGACGCTCAGCTTCAGGTCGGCGGACCCCGGAATGCATTCGCGCTCGCAGACGAGGTAGGTGAGCTTGGCCGTGAGTGTCACGGCCTTGCCGGGCGGCAGCACCGCCGGCGGGGTCACCTCGGCCAGCAGCACCGTCTCACCCTCGAAACCGAAATTCACCAGGTGAGCCACTGGAATGCGGCTCGGCGTCGGCCACTGGATCGCGCCCGCCGTGAAGCCCTGCGGCAGCGACCAGGCGACTTCCGGCGAAAGACCGGAATCGCCCGGATTGCGCCAGTAGACGTGCCAGTGCGGGCGCATCACCATGCGGATACCGATGGTGAAGGGTTCCCCGGCCCGGATCGCGCCCGGCTCGGCCACGAGGTTCGCCTTGACGAGGTCGGCCGGCGGCTTGAGGCCTTGCGCCGAGGCGCCAGCCGCACCGATCAGCGCGAGGAGCAGGAGGGCGAGGAGCCGGATCATCGAAACCTTGAGGCGGAGGGGGCACCGAACATGGCACCCTGACGCCTAGATATGGCCGTTTGGTGCCGGGGTAAAACCGGCGGCGCGCGATTGCCCGCGACGGAATCGCCGCAATGGTGCGCTTCACGTGAGTCGGCGAGGTTCACAGGAAGCGTCGGGGGTCGAAGGGCGCGAGGGGGATTTCCGGTGTCGCGCCGCCGACGAGCTGGGCAACGAGGCGTCCGGTCCGCGCCGAACCGACAAGACCCACATGGCCATGGCCGAAGGCGTAGACGACATCCGTGGTCTTGCGCGCCGTGCCGATACAGGGCCGCCCATCCGGCATACTTGGGCGGTGGCCGAGCCAGACCTTCAGGCGGTCGGCCGGTATCGGGTTCGGCAATTCGGGAAACATCGAGATCAGGTGGTCGCGCAGGATCTCCGCGCGCTTCCAGTTGGGGGCCGCCGCCAGCCCGGCGAACTCCACCTGACCAGCCGCGCGCAGGCCGCCATTCATGAAGTTCACGATCATCTTGGCATCCGATGCCATGACCGGCGTGCGCGGCCCCGCCTCGGCACCGGTCACCATGACGTGGTAGCCGCGCTCGCTCTCCAATGGCAGCGGATCGCCGAGGGACGCGGCGAGAGGCTTAGACCGGGCGCCCGCCGCGACGACGGCGCGGTCGCAGGGTATCTCGCCCTGTTCCGTCGTGACGGCGGCGAGGCGCCCGCGTTCAAGCCGGAACCCGGTCGCGCGGGTGGCGATCCGGGCGGCCCCGCGCGCCTGTGCCAGATCGGACAGGGCGGCGACGTATCCGCCGGGATCGCGGCAATGGCCGGCCTCCTCGACCACGAGGCCGAACGTGTAGCGCCGATGCAAGGTCGGCTCCCTCTGCCGCAACTCATCGGCCGAGAGTTCGAGCCACGTGACGCCGACCCTGCGCCTGATCTCCCAGGACCGCGCCTCGCGCTCGAAGGCCGCCCGGTCGGGATAGACATGCAGCACGCCGCGCCGCTCGACGAGTTGCGGGACCCCCGCCTCCTCGGCGAGCGTCGCGTGGAGCTTGGGCGCATCGACGAGGAGTGTCCGCAGGGCGCGTGCGGTCCGCTCGATCCGGGGCGTGGTGGAGGCGGCGAGCAGAAACCGCGTGAGCCAGGGCATCACCTTCGGCAGGTAGGCCCACCGGATCGAGAGCGGCCCGAGCGGATCGAGGAGGAAGGACGGCACCCGCTTCCACATGCCGGGCTCGGCCGGTGGGATGACCGAATGCGACGAGAGCCAGCCGGCATTGCCATAGCTCGACGCCTGCTCGCCGCCAGGAGAACCGGGATCGACTACGGTGACTCGGTGGCCCGCCCGCAGGCATTCGATGGCGCTCACCGTCCCGACCGCGCCTGAGCCGATGACGACCACGTGAAGACCCGTCTGGGCGGTCATCGGTTCTGTTCCCGTGCGGATATGTCGATGAGCCTCGTCATCAAGCGCGGCGCCCGTTCGCCTGCAAAGGCCGCGTCGCCGCTTCGAGCCACACCCGCGTCTCGTCGTCGAGATCGGCGTTCAGGGCGTCCCGCACCCGCGCGTGATACGAATCGATCCAGGCGATCTCGGCCTCGTCCAGCAGCGAGAGGTCGATGAGGCTGGCATCGTAGGGGGCGAGCGTCAGGGTCTCGAAGCCGAGCATCGGCCGGTCCCCGCCGGGGATCGCCCGTTCTTCCACGAGGACGAGGTTCTCGATGCGGATGCCGTAGGCGCCGGCCCGGTAGTAGCCGGGCTCGTTGGAGAGGATCATGCCGGGAGAAAGGGCGGTGGTGCCGGTCTTGGCGATGCGCTGCGGGCCTTCATGGACGGAGAGAAACGCGCCGACGCCGTGGCCGGTGCCGTGATCGAAATCGAGCCCCGCCTCCCAGAGCGGCGCGCGGGCGAAGGAATCGATCTGCGCACCCGTGGTGCCCTTCGGGAACATTGCTCGCGCGATGGCGACATGGCCCTTGAGTACGCGCGTGAAGCGGTCGCGCATCTCCTTCGTCGGTGTCCCGATGGCGACGGTGCGGGTGATGTCGGTGGTGCCGTCGGCATATTGCGCGCCCGAATCCACGAGGAACAGTTCGCCCTCGCCGACCGTACGGTCTGTGTCGCGGGTCACGCGGTAATGCACGATGGCGCCGTTCGGGCCGCTGCCCGAGATGGTCGGGAAGGAGATGTCCCGCAACAGGCAGGTCTCGCCGCGAAAATCCTCCAGAGCCTCCACGGCGGCAATCTCGGTGAGGCGGCCGCCCGGCGCCTGCCGCGAGAGCCAGGCGAGAAAGCGGGTGACTGCGATTCCGTCGCGTTGATGGGCCGCGCGCGATCCGGCGATCTCGCCCGCGTTTTTTACCGCCTTCATCAGCGTGATCGGATCCGGGCCGGGATCGACCCGGCCCCCGGCCTGTTCCACCAGTGTCGCCAGCGCCGACGCGCCGGTGGCGGAATCGAGCCTGATCCTGGACTCTCCGGCAGCGAGAGCGGCGAGGGCGGCGTCGAAATCCGCCCGCCCGGCGATGTCCGCGGCGGACGAGAGCGCGTCCCGCAAGTCGGGATCGATGGCGGACGAGGTCAGGTAGAGGGCGGCGCGTCCCGTCCGGGGGACGACGGCATAGCCCAGCGCCAGGGGCGTATGTGCCACGTCGCCGCCGCGCAGGTTGAAGGCCCAGGCGAGATTGTGCGGATCGGAGATCACCAGGGCGTCGCAGCCGCCGCGTCCCAACGCCTCGCGGATGCGGCTCAGCTTGGCCTCGACGGATTCCCCGGCGAGTTCGAGGGGATGCGCCACCACCGCGCCCGCGGGAGAGGCCGGCCTGCCGGTCCAGACTGCATCGACGAGGTTCTCAGGGACCGGCGTGATGCGGGCCCCAGCCTTGGTCGCCGCCTTCTCCAATTTGGCGACGCCCTCGGCGGTGTGAAGCCATGGATCGTAGCCAAGTACGGAACCCTGCCTCAGATGCCGGCCGATCCAGGCTTCGAGACTGGTTTCGGCGAGCTGAACCGGGGTGAGGATCGTGGTGTCCACCTGGGCGGGGGCCTGCAGCGTGTAGCGCCCGTCCACCACCAGGGCCGCTTCGTCGGCAAGGATCACGGCAGTGCCGGCCGAGCCGGTGAAGCCCGTGAGCCAGGCGAGGCGTTCGGCATTCGTGGGCACGTATTCCGACTGATGCTCGTCGGCGCGGGGCACCACGAACCCATCGATCCCCGCCCGCCGCATCGCCTCCCTCAGGGCGGCGATGCGCGTCGCGCCCTCCCGGTGGCTCGGATCGTCGAAGGTCTGGAAGCGGGCGCGGCTCATGGCGCCGAGAGTTACGCGCCGCCGGACGAGGCGGCAACCGCCCTCAGAGCGGGCGCGGTGCCGCTCCGCCGCGCTTGAGCACCAGGGTCGCCCAGCCTTCGATCAGGCCATGCCGGGCCAGGTGGAAGCCGCGATGACGATAGGTCGAGAGAACGCCGGGCACGTCGCGTTCGATCAGCCCCGAGAGGATGAGCACGCCGTGGTCGGCCACCGTCGCGGTGAGGGTCGGTGCGAGGCGCTTCAGGGGCCGGGCGAGGATGTTGGCGAAGACTACATCGAAGCGGCGGCTACGGTCGGCGCTCGCATGGCGCACGCCGGGTCCGACATAGAGCCGGACGAGGCCGCCGAGACCGTTCAAACGGGCATTGCCCTTGGCGGTGGAGACCGCCTCGGGGTCGAGGTCGCCGGCATGGACCGGCTGGTGCAGGGCCTTGGCCGCCGCGAAGGCGAGGATGCCGGTGCCCGTGCCCACATCGAGCACATGCGCCGGTCGGCCTTTCTTCATGACATCGACCAGGGCCTTGAGGCAGCCCAGCGTCGTGCCGTGATGCCCGGTGCCGAACGCGAGAGCCGCCTCGATCTCTATGGCGAGGTCGTTCGGACGTATCGTGTGGCGGTCATGCGAGCCATGGACGAGAAACCGCCCGGCGCGGACCGGATTCAGCCCCTCCAGGGAAGCTCGAACCCAATCCTGCTGGTCGATCGTCTCGAAGATGGCGGCGTCCGCCTGTTCGCCCACAAGGGGGCGAATCAGGTCGCGGACCATCTCCTCGTCCGGCGCATCGGCGAAATAGGCCTCCAGCCGCCAGGTCTTGCCATCCTCCGCCTCGAAAGCGGCGACGGCCGTCTCCGTCGGGTCGAACATCTCGCCCAGGATATCGGTCATGGCCCGCGCCGACCTCTCGTCGGTGAGGAGGCGCAGCACGTGGGTCGGACGGTTGGGGTGAAGGCCTTCGAGCATGAAAGGGGCTCTAGCATCCGTGAGGATTCCCCGCCACCGTCGCGGAACCGTGCGCCGCGATCGGCGTTTTCCTGCGCTTCTCCTGTCGTCCCCGTGGCGTTCGAGGGTGCGGTGTTGAGTACGAACCAGAAGAAAAACATGACCCGGGCCCCCGTGGCCATCGTCGGCAAGAGGACCGCCAGGCGTCTCCGTCGCAACGGAACGTCGGGTCTCCTGGATTCCGAGCCGAATTTCGAGCCTGTCCCGGGCTCGATGCTGGTGCTTCTCAGCCGGCTGCATCGCGCCGAGCGTCAGGCAGCGAGTGAGGACGACGTTTCGAAGCCCTGATCCTAGACAGGATTCCGTGCTATCGACGCCTCCGGCGGATGAGGGAGCGCGCGTCGTCATGATCCAGTGCAGAGGCCCTCGGTTCCCTGGAAGCCGGCGCTGATCCGTCGCCGGTGATCGCTCTGACACCCGACGAATGGACAGCCATCGGCCTCAGCCTGCGGGTCGCTGCCGTGGCCACGCTGGCGAGTTTGATCCCCGGTCTCTTCGTCGCCATGCTTCTGGCGCGTGGGCGTTTTCCCGGCCGCGCCCTGCTCGATGGCCTCGTCCACCTTCCCCTGATCCTGCCGCCTGTGGTGACGGGATATCTTTTGCTCCTGTCGTTCGGGCGGCGCGGCACCTTCGGTGCGGCGCTCGCCGAGGTCGGGATCGTGTTCTCGTTCCGCTGGACCGGAGCAGCCCTGGCCTGCGCGATCATGGGGTTCCCCCTCATGGTCCGGGCCATGCGCTTGTCCATCGAAGCGGTGGACCGACGCCTCGAACAGGCGGCCGCCACGCTCGGAGCACGGCCGAGCGCGGTTTTCCTCACCGTCACCCTTCCGCTCGCCATGCCGGGGATTCTCGCCGGGGCGGTGCTGGCTTTCGCCAAGGCGATGGGCGAGTTCGGTGCCACCATCACCTTCGTCTCGAACATCCCCGGCGAGACCCAGACACTGCCATCCGCGATCTACAGTCTGACACAGGTGCCGGGCGGGGAGGCGGGTGCTTTGCGCCTCACCCTGATCTCGGTGGCCCTGTCGATGACGGCTCTTCTCGTGTCCGAGCTGCTGGCCCGCCGCCTCGCCCGCCGCCTTGGAACCGGGTGAGGCCCCCTATGTCCGCGACGCTCGATATCGACGTCTCGCTGAACCGGGGTGCCTTCAGCCTCGAAGTCGCGTTCGCCGCCGGCCCTGGCCTGACCGCCCTGTTCGGTCGCTCGGGCTCGGGCAAAACCACGGTGATCGATCTCATCGCCGGGTTGGCACGACCGGATCGGGGTCGCATCGCGGTGACCGGTGAGACGCTGCTCGACACGGAGCGCGGCATCGCCGTGCCGGTTCATCGCCGGCGTATCGGCGTGGTGTTCCAGCAGGCGCGGCTGATGCCGCATCTCTCGGTACGCCGGAACCTCGGCTATGGCCGAGCCTTCGCCCGCGGCCGCAGCGACGGCATCGCCTTCGAGGGCGTCGTCGACCTGCTGGGGCTTGGCCATCTGCTCGAACGGCGACCGGCGGGTCTCTCGGGTGGTGAAGCGCAAAGAGTAGCGATCGGCCGGGCCCTGCTCAGCCGGCCCCGGCTCCTGCTCATGGACGAGCCCCTCGCTGCCCTCGATGAGGGCCGCAAGGCGGAGATCCTTCCCTATATCGAGCGCCTGCGCGACGAGGCCGGCTTGCCCATCGTCTATGTCAGCCACGCGGTCTCGGAGGTGGCGCGACTGGCGCGCACCGTCGTGGTGCTCGAAGCGGGTCGCGTCGCTGCCGTTGGAGCGGCCGATACCGTCCTTCGGCGGGCCGATCTTCTCGCAACGCAGGAGGCCGAAGCCGGTGCGATCCTCGACATGATCGTGGAGGAGACGGATTCCGAGACTGGCCTGACCCGTCTGAGCGGACGCGTCGGTCGCCTTTGGGTTCCCCGCTTGCTACGAAGCATCGGCACAGCCGTCCGCATCCGCGTGCCGGCGCGGGACGTTCTCCTCGCGACGCAAGCCCCTGTCGGCTTGAGCGCGCGCAATATTCTGGAAGGGCATGTCGTCTCGATCCATGCCTTCGGGGAAGCGGCCGCCATGGTTCAGATCGATTGCCACGGCGTGCTGCTCGCCGCCCGCCTGACCCGCGCCTCGGTGCGCGATCTCGCCCTTGCGCCCGGCCGCGCCGTCTATGCCGTGGTGAAAAGCATCGCTTTCGATCCCCAGGGGGTGGGGACGGCCGGGCCCGCGCCGGTGGAGATCTGATGGCGGGCTGGTAGGATCGTTAAAATTTCATGCTTTCTCTGAACGACTTCTTTGCCGTTCTGTTGAACAGCGGTGAGTAACCGGCCCATCTTAAGAAGCGATTCATCCTCGCCATCGTTTTTGGTTGCATGACACGACCACCTTCGAAAGGGCGTGCAATGACGATCCTGAGTATTTCTTCGGTGTCGACGGCTCCCGTCGCTCCAAATAATCCATCCGTGAATTCACCGACGCCGGTGCCCAAGGCTGCGCCCGTGACGCGCGTCGCCACGCCTCTGGACCCGCCTGTGAAGTTCGATGTTCGCCGGGACGAAACACCCGCCGCCGATGAACCGGCGTCCAAGTCGGATATTGGGCTGCCCACCGCAGATGAGCGTCGGGTCATCGTGGATCAGGACACCAAGAGCATCGTGTATCAGGTAGTGGACCCGGATTCCGGCGACGTGGTCGTGCAACTGCCCGAGGCCACTCTCCTGAGAGCGCGCGCCTATGCGGAGGCGACGGCGAATCGGGCCAGCGCCTTCCGGGCGACGGAAGACGAGCAGCCCGTGGATCGGACCGCCTGATCAGGGCCGACGCATCGCCCCATTCATCGATAGGAAACACGTAAGGCTGGAGCGAAGGCTCCGGCCTTTTGGTACTTGCGCAGGACGCCCAACTCAGGCTCGCTGAGCCTGTGGACGATCGAAACGGCTCCGCTTCGGCCGAGACGAACCCGGTCTCCCAAATGGATGCATTCGGGCGGTGTGAGCGTCACAAGGCGCGGCGGGCTCGCCGCTCGAGCCCGCACTTATCCGGGCTCCGCCGACCTTGTAGCGAGGCACGTTCCGCTGCGACGCCAGCGATGGGCGTTCGCTTCGCGTCGTGAGTGCCCAGCGAGGTGTCAGGTCCGTAGGCCGGCCGCGATCTGGTGGTTGATGTTGATGAGTGCCGTCAGTTTTTCGGCCTTGGGTTCGATCATCGTGTCGATCATGCGCTTGAACACGAAGGTCGAGAGTTCGGCGATGCTCGTCTTGATCGAATCCGGCAACGGATTCTCCGGTTCGGTTGCGGAGCCGGCGATGATGGTCCAGACTTTCTGGTTGAAGTTCAAGGCATCGTTCAAAGCCGGGCGCTGATTGTCCCAATCCGCCTGAATTGCCTGGAGCCTACCTGCCGCCTTGATAAGGACAGCTGCCTCGGCGCCGCGAGGCGTCAACGCGGTCTGCGCGACCCGCGCATAGGCACTGGCTCCATAGGACATGATCGCTCCTTCTCCCGACGCGGCCATGCCGATTCGTGCCGCTCGAATCAGACCGTAGTCGAGGTAAGGTTAAAAGACGGTAAGGCGGCGGGATCGCCCCAATCATGCCGGGAAGCTGGGGGAGGACGGAGCGACGGGGCAGCGACCCTGATCAATCCGGCGGGATCAACCTATATCGATGGCGTGCATTGCAACACATAGTCACCGAGATCCGGCTTTTTGCAACGCATCCGTCAGGTTTTGCGAGCATCCTGGAGATGGGCCGAGTCGGGCCCCCGACGGGTACGCCCCTTCACTGACATGATGAATTTTCTGCTCGGTACGCTCGCCGGAGGTCTCATCGCCGGAATCGTGACCATCGTCGCCGTGCGTCATCCGGAGGTACAGACCAAGCTCGGTCTTCATCCAGTCTCGTCGGCGCTTCTGCTCCCCGCTGCACCGCCGCGGATCGAGCCTCCCTGCAGTCTGGTCCCGGCTCGTCCCCAGGGCGACCAGAGCGTCGGCAACGCGGACATGCTGTTCTCCCGGCGACGGTTCTGGTTCGTCGCCCCGTAGCCGCGGCGCTCGATCAGAGGCTGCTGAGCAGGAACATCACCATCGTCGTGGCGACCGTCGTCGAGAGGAAGCCGCACAAGGCTGCGGCGAAGGACGGACCGGTTGCAGCCGTATGCGTAGCCTGGGACGAAAGCAGGGAGAGATCGCTATGCTGGGCGGATGCGTTCATGGGGTTGGCCTCCCGACGGACAAGTCCTCCGTCGTTCCTTGATCTGTGATGTGAACGGAAAAGCGTGGCTGTGCGTGGCCGCACCGGGTCAGCACGTGCGGAAAATATCCACATATGTGAAAGTGTTGTCAGATACTGATCTTCGGTAGCGCGTGGCCGGGAGGAAGTATCGGCATCCCGGCCGCAGAGTTCAGTCGCAGCGATTGACAGATTTTGCTGCGCGCAACGCCCGCGTTTCGCTGCGTAGGTCGATGGCGACGATGCCGGCACCGCAATCCTCGAACGCGTCCTTGGCCTCCTCGTAGCGATCGCCCACTTCATCGAGTGTTTCGCAGACCCGGTCGCGATTACCGAGCCGCGCTTCTTCACGGGCCTGATAGCGAAGGGCTGCGGCTTCCTGGACCTTCCGTTCACCCTGGAGGCATGACGGCGCCGCCAGGGTCGGAGTGATCATGCACAGCACGAAGCCAAATGCGGCGATGGGCGTTGCAGGAGCGAAGCGCATGGGGAAATCCAATTGTGCGTCTCGTTGAAGGCGGATGTCCGTCTTTCGAGTTCAGTGCCAGAGCAAGGTTAGCGCCAAAGACACATCCCTATCGTCCAGTCTGCGTCACAAACGGCGAACTCACGGCGAAGGTTCCGCAGGTTTCCTGCGTCTGCGAGAAACCAGAATTTCGTCGAGTCGCACCGGGGCGCAGGCATGAACGTCGACCCCGACATCGTACTGGCGCGGGGCCTGCGCGAGCTTGCCGTGCGAATGTCCGTGTAGGTTGAGTGCGCCCCGCCCGATGCCGTTCCAGGTTCGGAACGCATAATGGCAGAGCACGAGCCGGCGTCCGTCCACGTCGATCTCGGCATAATGGCCCACCGAGGCCCAGGCTTGCAGCGCCAGCGTGCCGGGCCCGTCATTGTTGCCGATGATGAGGTGCTTCACGCCGTTGAGGGCGCCGACGATCTCGGCGATGCGCGCGTCGGAGGGGCCAACCGCCACGTCGCCGAGATGCCAGACCGTGTCGTCGGGTGCGATCCTCTCGTTCCAGTTGGCGATCAACCCGGCATCATGGGCCGCGAGGTCCGGATAAGGGCGGCGGTCGATATTCAGCGCACGCCGGTCGCCGAAATGCGTATCGCTGGTGAACCAGACCGCCACCGCCCCTCCCGGCTCAGCCGCCTGGCCGGAAGCGCATGGGGACGGTGACGGCGAGGCTGCTCACGGTGACGCCAGGAGGAGCCGCCGGCAGCGATCCGCGCACGGCGGCAAGCGCCGCCCCGTCGATGACGCTGATGCCGCTGCTGCTAGCCAGCCCGGCACTGAGCACCTGACCCGACCGCGAGACGGTGAAGCGCACCACGGCGGTACCGCCCGCCGTCCCCGCCGCCGCGTTACGGTTCATGCGCCCATTGATGGCCGAGGCGAGGGCTCCCTGCCATTGACGCAGGGCGCTGGGATCGTTGCCGGAGGCGGATGAGCCCGTGCTCGCCTGCCTCGCGGACGAGGCCGAGCTGCTCGGACCGCCCTCCTGAGCGGCGCGTCGGCTGGTCTCACGCGCAGCCCTGAGCTTGGCCTCCTTGGCCGCCTTCAGCTTTGCTTCGCGAATGGCCTCGCGCTTGGCTTCCAGTTCTTCCCGACGCTTCGCCTCGATCTTGGGATCGGGCTTCGGCTTCGGTTTGACGATCTCGACGGGCTTGGGCGGCTTCACCGGCTCGGGCGGCTTGGCCACGACGGGCGGCGGGGGAGCGAGGGGCTCGGCCACTTCGGCGGTGGAAGTCACGACCTGCTCCTCCGGCGGCACCTCCGTAATCGTGTCGGGCGTGACGATGGGCTGAGTCTCTTCGGGTGGAACTTCCGCAGTCTCGGGCGGCGTCACCTCCGCCATCTCCGGCGGCTGCACCTCTTCGACGACGTCCGGCGTCTCGACGGGGGATTCTTCCGCCGGGGGAGGCACCGCCTCCGTCATGGCGGGGGCGGACGGGGCTTCGGCCTCGGTCGATTGCGGCGCCAGATCGATGGTGATCGTGTTCTCGCCGGGTGGCGCCTTGGGCGGCTGGCCGAACAGCATCATGCCCGCCAGAACCGTCAGGTGCAGGACGAAGGCCACGAGGAAGGCCGCAGCGAGGCCCGTGGGACCTCGCTGTCCGGGCTCACGTGTCGAGACGAGGGCGTTCATCGGGTCTACCGCGTCGCTCCGCTCGCCGCAGGGGCCGCCGGAAGCGCTCCGCCCGGGGATTGCGCGATGAGGGACACCTTGGTGAAGCCGGCCTGGCCGACGAGGCCCATCACTTCCATGATCTTGCCGTAGGGCACGTCCTTGTCGCCGCGTACCAGCATGACCTGGGACGGGTCTTCCGCCGCCAGCGCCTTCAGGCGCGGCATGATCGTCTCCGCTGTCAGCTCGTCCTTGGCGAGGAATGGCTTGCCTTCCTTGTCGATGGAGATTTCCAGAGGCTTCTTCGCCTGTGCGACCTTGGCGGCGGTGGTCTTAGGCAATTGCACCGGCACGCCCGTCGTCATCAGCGGCGCCGCGACCATGAAGATGATCAGCAGCACCAGCATCACGTCCACCATCGGGGTGACGTTGATCTCAGACATCGGCGCGGAATCGAGGTCATCCTCGTCATCGCCGCCGCCGCTGGCGCGGACCGAACCCATACCCATCGTTTAGCCCTCCGGGGCTTCGGCGGCCGGCTCGATGGCCCGCCGCATGTCGTCATCGTGCCGTCGCGTCCGCGCCGGCCATGGAATGTTCGTTGCGTGGGAGACGCCGCGCTACTCGGCGGCCGCGGCGTGCGGCACGCTCTTGCGGTCCCGCGCGAGGCGGTTGCCGAGGGTACCGATGCTGGCGACGAAGGCGGATTGCACCCGGCCGAGATCGTTCGTGAGCTTGTTGTAGGCCATCACCGCCGGGATCGCGACGATGAGGCCGATCGCCGTGGCGAAGAGGGCCTCGGCGATGCCGGGGGCCACCACGGCGAGCGAGGTGTCCTGGCTCTGGGCGATGGACGAGAACGAGTTCATGATGCCCCAGACCGTGCCGAAGAGACCGATGAAGGGGGCGGTGGAACCGGAGGTCGCCAGGAGCGGCAGGCCCGTCTGAAGGCGCTTGACCCGCAGCGTCAGGGCGGCCCGCATGGCGCGCTCGATGCGTTCGCGCCGCTCGGCGCGGGTCTCGGTGGCGTCCTGGTCACGCCAGGCTTCGAGCCCGGCCTGCACGATACCGGCATCGATACCCGATCCCGTCGTTTCGAGGGAGCCGCCCGAGCGCACCAGCGTGTCGAAGGCCTTGGCCTGACGCTTGGCGGCGGCGAAACGCACCAGCTTCTCGAACACCACCGTCCAACAGGCGATCGAGGCGATCACCAGTAGAATCATGACGCTTTTGACGATCGGGTCTGCCTGAAGGAACAGGCCGATGAAGGAAAAGTCGTGGGCGACAGCGGCCGGCGCGGAAGTCGGATCCATGGCGGGCTCCTCGGGGTTCGTTGGGTGGTGGCGATCGCCGAGGGGCGACCGGATCGGCAATCAGAAGGTCGGCGTGTCAGCCCGTGGGATCAGCGCGTGAAGCTCGCGCTCGTCTTGCTCTCGGTCTCGATCCGGTCGAGGCATGTCTCGCGGCTGGCCTCGCCGCCTTCGCAGGCGAGCACGTCGTTCAGGAGGACGCGGCCGATCTTCGGGCAGGAAAGGGCCGGGAAATCGAACAGCCGCACCATGGTCTTTCGGTCCTGAATGGGGCCGAGTTCGACGGCGAGGCGCTTCTGCGCGACGCCTTCCGTATCGAACGCGAAGAGGTCGAGCTTGAGGGATTTCAGCGCGGGGCCGCGGCTGTTGTCCACGAGGAGATAGGTGCGGCACGCCTCGCCCGCCGGCTCGAGACGGTTGAGCTCGAGCTTCAGGGGGCTGGGTTTCGCATCCTGGGCGACGGCGGGCGCGCCCCATCCCACCGAAAGGGCAGCAGCGATCAGCGCGGCGCCAATGGCACGGCCGGCCGGGAAGGATGGGAATTCGGTCACGCAGTGCGCCTCGTTCATAACGGTCCGATTCTCCTCGGTTACGGCAGTCCCAAGTCGCATGCCCAAGTTGCGTGTCCAGGTCACCTGCCCAGGTCGCCTGCGTCGACGCGCCTTCGCGAACGGCAATCGCAGAGACCCCCAAGGGGATCGTCTTCGGCGGTTCCTCTGGCGTTGAGCGCGACGCTCGCGGTGCGGTGCCGCTCCAACCTGACGCATGACGCCCGGCGCTCGCACCGCCGCATCGTTCGACGTGGCGCGGAGTATCCGAGTTGTCCCTGTAAGATCAAGCTTTGCGCTGAAAATCAGAGCAGTTCCAAACTGTTACTGCGACGCTCGGCGCAGCGAAGGGATTGCCTAATGCTCCCATGTCTATTGCTTGATCATCCCAGGTTTCCCTTTTTGACGACATCCACAGCCTCTTCCTGTCCGCTCCGCTGATCTTCAGGCTCGACATTTCCGTGCGGTCAGGGAGGCGAGTCGACGCGAGGACCGGTCTGAGAGCGGTGCCCTTGATGCCGCTTTTCCACATCTCCATATCGCGGTGACCGGCAGACGACCGCCGGGAGGAGTGCTGCTTCAGGCGGGCTCCGACAGATCGAAGTGCCTCATCTATCGACCCCGGGGCTTCGCCAAGGACTAGATCACGTGACCACACGGCCTTCACCGTTCGGACATCCGTTTCTTCTCGGCTTCGACGAAATCGAACAGGCCCTCGACCGCGTGTCGAAGGCGGCCAATGACGGGTATCCGCCCTACAATATCGAGCGGGTGGCCCGTTCCGACGATCAACCGGAGCGGCTGCGGATCACTCTCGCGGTGGCCGGGTTCACCCGGGACCAGCTCGACGTGATGCTGGAGGAGAACCAACTCGTGGTGCGAGGGCGGCAAGTCGACGACAAGGCGCGGCAATTCCTGCACCGAGGCATCGCCGCGCGTCAGTTCCAGCGTGCGTTTCTTCTCGCCGACGGCATGGAGGTGATGGGCGCGGACCTTTCGAACGGGCTCCTGTCCATCGATCTGACCCGCCCCGAGCCGGAGCGGATCGTCCGCAAGATCACCATCGCGTCGCGCGACGAGGTCTGAGGGCACACTGAGTTTTCACCCGGATACGGGCCGAACGCGGCGCCGATCCTATACGCTCTGCCTCGAAAGGAGGGCATCATGACCGATTTCAATGCGAACCCGATCACCCAGGCCGATCTCGACCCGGCCGAATTCAACGCTGCCGATCTCGCCGCCCTCGGCGAAGGCCACATTGCCTATGTGCGCCCGATCCGTTCCGATGAGGTGAAGCGGCTGTTCCCGCAGGCTCCCGAACTGTCGCCGGGCCTCGACCTGTTCGCCCTGCTCTCGGCCAGCGGGGCTCCGATCCTCCTCGCCGATTCGCGGGATGCGATCGTCGCCAACGCCATGGCCAACGACCTTTTCGCCGTCAGCCTCCACTGAGGCGCAAGGGGGCGCTCAGGCGATCTCGGCCACCGCTGCCGTCAGTCGGGCTAGATCCTGCGGACGAGACAGCCGGTGGTCACCATCGGCGATGAGGGTGAGGACTGTGCCGGCGGCTGGCAGCCGGCCCACCGTCGCGATCGCGTGTTCGTAAGGCACATCCTGGTCCTTCATGCCCTGCAGGATGTGGATGGGGCAGCCCGGATCGATCGGCGCATCGAGCAGCAGGTGCCGGCGTCCGTCCTCGATCAGCGACATGGTGGTGGGGACCGGGTCGGGCCCGTATTCCGTCGCCCGCCACCAGACGCCGTCCCGTTCCATCGTCGCGCGGATCTCCGGCGGGAAACGCTCCCACATCAGCGTCTCGGTGAAATCGACGGCCGGTGCGATCAACACCATTCCGGCCGGTGCGGCGTCGCCGCGCGAGGCTCGGGCTCGCGCGACCAGACAGGCGATCCAGCCCCCCATCGACGAACCGATGAGGATCGGTGGCCTCGTCACGGTCGCGTCCAGCACCGCCATGGCGTCTTCCAGCCATGTGGAGATGGTCGAGGCGGCGAACTCGCCTTCCGATTCTCCATGTCCGGTATAGTCGAACCGGATGAGGGCGCGGCCCTGGTCCCGCGCCCAAGCGTCGAGGACTGTCGCCTTGGTCGCCCCCATGTCAGATCGGAATCCCCCGAGCCAGACGAGCGGAGGCCCGTCCCCCTCGCGGATCCGTATCGCGATGCGGCGCGCGGCGTCTCCCTCTCCAACCGAGATGAAGATCGGGTTCTGGCGGGTCGCGAAATCCATGCTTCATCCGTAATCCGAAGAAAACGAGAATTGAATGCCTCGGAGTCGCTTTTCGTTTACCGAGACGTAAAGCGTGCCCCCGATGCTGGAGACCATGATCGAGACACGAGACGAATACCGGGCCTGCGCCGAAAACCAATGTCCGTCGTGTCTCCGGTTCCGAAAAGGATCACCGGAGTGAACGGCGGCGAGCGGTCGGGCGCAGGCTTTCCCGGTGACATCCAGCCTCTGGCGGGCGCAACGATCCTGCAGATCATTCCTGCCCTCGATGCCGGCGGCGCGGAGCGTACGACGGTGGATGTAGCAGCGGCATTGGCCGCCGTCGGGGCCCGTGCCCTGGTGGCGACGGAAGGCGGGCGGCTCGTCGGCGAGATGCAGGCCAAGGGTGGAACCTGGCTTCCCTTTCCGGCTGCCTCCAAGAATCCCCTCGCCATGGCCGTGAATATCGGCCGCCTCGCCAGCCTGTGTCGGCGCGAGGGAGTTCAGATCGTCCATGCCCGCTCACGTGCGCCCGCCTGGGTGGCGCTCGGGGCGGTACGACGGCTGAAGATCCCCTACGTGACCACCTATCACGGCAGTTATTCCGGCCGGACCGGGGTGAAGGTGCTCTACAATTCGGTCATGGCGCGGGGCGACGTGGTCATCGCCAATTCCCACTACACCGCCGACCTCATCCGGATGCTTCATCCCGAGCAGGCCGGTGACCGCGTGCGGGTCGTCCATCGCGGTACCGACCTCGCCCAGTTCTCGCCCGGCGCCGTGGCACCGGCGCGCGTCGAGGCCCTGCGCCGATCCTGGGGGGTCGCCCCGCACCAGCGCGTTGTTCTTCTCGCCGCCCGGCTGACGGCCTGGAAGGGCCAGCGCGTGCTGATCGAAGCGGCGGCCGTCCTGCGGGACCGGGGTGTCGCCGATGTCGCGTTCATCCTGGCCGGAGACCCGCAGGGTCGCTCTGCCTACGAACGTGAGCTCGATGCGCTGATCGAGGCCCGCGGGCTCCGCGATATCGTGCTGCGGGTCGGTCATTGCACCGACATGCCGGCCGCCTTCCGGGCGGCCTCGGTGGTGGCCGTCCCCTCCGTAGAGCCCGAGGCATTCGGGCGTTCGGCCGTGGAGGCCCAGGCCCTCGGAACTCCAGTGGTGGTCTCGGACCTCGGCGCGGTGCCCGAAACGGTGCTCGCCCCGCCGGAAGTGCCCGCCGCGCAGCGCACCGGCTGGCGCGTGCCTCCAGGCGACGCACCGGCCCTGGCAGAGGCCTTGCTCGAGGCGCTGAATCTCGGGGCCAGCGCGCGGGACGCCATGACCCGCCGGGGACGTGCGCATGTGGAGGCGCATTTCTCCCTCGACGGCATGGTGGGCGCCACCTTGGACATCTATGCGGAGCTCCTCGCGGGCCGCGCGCGATGATGCCGTATCGACGGGTTCGTGAACCAAAGCGGTTCGAGCCTGTTGACACGAGACGCAGTTCGGACATGGTGTCCGCAACCGGATTGCCGGAGCGATTGGTGGCCAGGTCTAGCCCTCGGGGCGATGTCCGCAGGCTGCCGTTTCGTCGTTCACGAGGAGATTGAAGCCATTCGTAGACCAATGAGAGCCATGCCGGCCCCGCAGAAGGACGGGCCGCGCGCCAACAGGGACATCCGTGGCGTCCGCGAAGTGCAGCTCATCGATGATACCGGGCAGAACCGCGGTGTCGTCGCCTTCTTCGACGCGTTGGCCCTCGCCGAAGAGGCGGGCCTCGATCTCGTGGAGATCGCGCCGAACTCCGTTCCTCCCGTCTGTAAGCTGCTCGATTACGGCCGCTTCCGCTTCAACGAACAGAAGAAGCAGAACGAGGCCCGTAAGAAGCAGAAGACGGTCGAGGTCAAGGAGATCAAGCTCCGCCCCGGCATCGACAAGCACGATTACGACACCAAGATGAAGGCCGTCATCCGGTTCTTCGAGGAAGGCGACAAGGTGAAGGTCACCCTGCGCTTCCGCGGCCGTGAGATGGCTCACCAGGATATCGGTCTGCGCCTGCTGGAGCGGGTGAAGAACGAGACCCAGGAAATCGCCAAGGTGGAAAGCGAGCCGATGCTCGAAGGCCGCCAGATGATCATGATCCTGGCGCCGCGCTGAGACGCTTTCCATCCCTTCACTGGACTTGAGAACATTGAAAGCCGCTTCCCGATCCGGGAAGCGGCTTTTTTATCGCCTCGCGACCACTCACGGTATCCCGTGATTCGGCACGGCTTTGCATCCGCGGAGAGGGGAGGGGCGGCGTGTGAACCGCCCCCGAGGGTTACTTCACCACCGACACCTGCGCGTCGCCGACACGCCTGAGCACGTTGACCGTGACATCGCTGCCGTAGCGCTGGACACGCAGGTCGATCCGCGATTCGCCGAGCTTGAGGTTGAAGATCGAGACTCCTTCGAGGAAGTCCGGCAGGGTGGGGTTGCGGAGCCGGATGCGGTTGCGGTCGTGCTGGATCTCCAAGCCGATACAGGCGGAGAGGAAGGCGAAGGGTGCCGCCGCCGCCCAGGCCTGCGGCGAGCAGGCGACCGGATAGGAGACTGGTCCGCGCTGGTTGCGCCGCATGAAGCCGCAGAACAGCTCCGGCAGGCGCTTCTGGTCCTGGTAGAGCGCGGTATCGAACATGCCCTGGAAAATGCGCGACGCTTCGGGCTTCAGGTCGTAGCGAGCGAGGCCCATCGCCACCATGGCGTTGTCGTGCGGCCAGATCGAGCCGTTATGATACGACATCGGATTATAGCGGGCCTCGCCACGCGCGATGGTCCGCACGCCCCAACCGTTGAACCCGTCCTTCGACAGGAGATTGGCAGCGACGCTCGCGGCCCGCTCCGGCAGGGCGATGCCGGTGAAGAGGGCGTGGCCGGCATTGGACGAGCGCACGGCGCATTGCTTCTTCGCCCCGTCGAGGGCCAGCGCGTAGGTGCCGATCTCCTCGCACCAGAAAGCCCTGTCGAAATTCTCACGGAGCAAGCGGGCCTCGTCTCCGAGACGGGCCGCGAACTCGTCATGGCCGAGCAGAGTCGCGAGTTTGGCCATGCCATTCTTGGCGGCATAGACGTAACCCTGGACCTCGCACAGAGCGATCGGCCCCTTCGCGAGCTGTCCGTCGGTGTGGAAGATCGAATCGTGGCTGTCTTTCCAGCCCTGGTTCTCCAGGCCCTTGTCGGTGTCGCGGGCGTATTCGACGAAGCCGTCGCCGTCCCGGTCGCCGTACTTGTTCATCCATTCGACGGCGAGTTCGAGGGCCGGCCAGATCCGCGCAATGGTCTCCCGGTCGCCGGTGACGGCATAATACTCATAGGCCAGCATGACGAAGAGCGGCGTGCCGTCGATCGTGCCGTAATAGTGGCGGAACGGCACCTCGCCGAGCATCGCCATCTCGCCGCGCCGGGTCTCGTGCAGCACCTTGCCGGGCTGGGCGTCGGCGGCCGGGTCCACGGCCTTCGCCTGGGTCGAAGCCAGGTAACGCAGGACGCCCCTGGCGAAATTCGGGTCGATCCAGAGGGCCATCATCGCTGTGATGATGCCGTCGCGTCCGAACACGGTGGAATACCAGGGGATACCGGCGAAGGGGTAGATCCCCTCGGGCGTGCGGCTCGCCAGCATGTAGAGGTCGGCCGTGGCGCGGCAAGCCGCCTCGTTGAACTGGTCGTTCGACGAGATGATCGTGGTGATGCCGGCGGTGAGTTGGCGCAGGTCCCGCCGCGCGTCGCGATAGGCGCGGGCGAAAATCACGCCTTCGCCGAGGCCCTTCGGGTGACGTGCTCCGGCTCCGCTGCCCGCCGCCTGCGACAGACCGGCAGCTGCATCCTCGCCCACCTTTTCGGCGGCCGGGGCACTGGTGAAGGCGCGGTGCGATTCGCAGACCACGCGGATGAACAGCGACGTCCGGCCGCCAGGGGGCAGCGAGACTTCGAACTCGGCCCGGCCCGGCTCGATATGTTTCGGTTTCGGCCCGAAATGCAGGCTCGTGGTGCGGACCACCTCATCGAGACCGACATAGCGGAACTGGACCTCGGTCTCGCTCGCCACCTGGACGCTACGCTTGCCCCGGATGGGACGGTCCATTCCGCGCACCTCGAACAGGTCACGGTAATCGGCGTCGAAGGTGATGCCGATCTTCAGCTTCCAATGCCGAGAATCGTAATTGCGCAGGCCGATCCGGTCGTAGCAGGCCCCCTTGAACAGGAACTTGGTACGCTCGATCGCGATCAATTCGCGCGGAATCGTGGTCTCGTCGTGAGCGTCGATGCGGATGTCGGGCGTCGTCATGTCGACGCTCAGCGCACCGTTATCGTCCTGCATCACCGAGGACAGGAGCAGCGGCCGCTGCTCCTCGATGGTGAAACCGAGGCGCGAGAGGTAGCGCGTATCCTGGAAATACAGGCCTTCCGGCCCAGGCAGCACGCCGATATCGCCGTAACTGTCGAGGACGGCGAAGGCCTCACCGTACTTCAGTGAGCGCAAGGGACGCTCCACCAGCGAGGTCTGCGCCTCGATATGATATTGCGGCAGCACCGCGTCGGCATCCTGGAAGCCTTGCCCCAGGCCATTCGCGCTGGAACCGTCCTGTGTCGTCGCCGTGGAAGTGTTCGCCGCCATGCCTGAACGTCTCCGGGAAGTGGGCTGCCGGACCTGCAGCATCGAGGCGAAGCCATACCCGGCCCGATGCCGCAGATCATTGTTTAAGTTCGGACTCGCATGAAACGCGGCCATGCGTTTCGGCCCGATGCGCTCGATCGTAGCCCGCGAATCAAAAGGCCGCCGATCGCGACCAGGCGACTCGGCGGCCTTCTGGAACCGGTCTCGGCGGATCCGCTCGAAGCGGCACCGATACGGGGAAGGTTAGCAAGGCTGATGCCCGATGACATCAGCCTTTCGCTAGAGATTTTCAGGCGGGCATCGCCGCGGCTGAGAGCGAGGGGCGGGCCGAACCGTTCAAGTCGCCATAATGCGGGGTGAAGGCACCCGCATGCGGCATCGTGATCACGTTGGGCTGACCCGCGATCAACTGCTCGTAGACCGCCACGTACTTCTTCACCATGCACTCGGCGGTGAACTGGGTTTCGAAGTGGCGACGGACACCGGCGCGGCTCATGGTCTTCACCTTGTGCACGGCCGCGATGGCATCATCCATCGTGTCGCAAAGGACACCGCTGACGCCGTCGGCGATGACTTCGGGAACCGAGCCGTTGCGGAACGCGATGACCGGCGTACCTGCTGACATCGCCTCGATCATGACGAGGCCGAAAGGCTCCGGCCAGTCGATCGGGAAGGCCAGCGCCAGCGCGTTGCCGAGGAAGTCCTTCTTCTGTTCTTCGTTGATCTCGCCGATGAACTCGACGAGCGGGTGATGGATCATCGGCTCGATGACCTCATCCCAGTAATCCTGATCCGCCTTATCGACCTTCGCGGCGATCTTGAGCTTCACGCCGGACTGGATCGCCATCTGAATCGCGCGGTCGGGGCGCTTCTCCGGAGAGATGCGACCGAGGAAGGCGAGATAGCCACCTTTGGCGTCCGGGTAATACGGGCAGTTCTCGGCCGGCAGGCCGTGATGGATCGTCGACTGCCAGTTCGAGTTGGAGGGCATCGGTTCACGCTGATTGTCGGAAATCGACACCAGCGGCATGCCCGTGAAGGTACGGTAGACCGGCATGAAATCAGGCACGTCGAGGCGACCATGCATGGTCGTCACGCACTTATGGTAAAGATCTTCGAACATCGGATACTGAAGCAGATCGATGTGAAAGTGCAGCACGTCGAATTCGTGGGCCCGCTTGTGCACGTTGTGCAGCATGGCGAGATGGCTTGCGGTATGGTCCCGATAGCCGAGAAGGCGAAGGCCCTCCGGCGTGCAGGCCGCCAGCTTGGCCGACGTCTCGGAATCACCGCTGGCGAACAGCGTGACGTCATGGCCCTGGCGGACGAGTTCTTCCGTGATCCACGATACGACGCGCTCGGTGCCGCCATAGAACTTGGGAGGCACGGCCTCCGAGAGCGGAGCAATCTGGGCAATGCGCACGAAACGTCTCCTGTAAGGTCGAATGTTGCGACGACCTAACGCCAACCGGCCTGAGTGGGACATGAACGGAACTCACGGCCAAGGTTATGGTTCCGAGCGCTTGCCGAGCGCCATGTTTACCTTTGCGTTAACCTTGGATGTCCCCGGTATCCTCGTTTCCACCCGGCCCATCGACCCGGTCCGGCGAGGCGCGGCGCCATGCAGGAAGCCGGCCAGAATTGCCGGTCGGTGGGCCCGGTGAGGACCATCTTGGAGGGGCCTGCGCGGATCGGTCGTGTTGAAGGATGCGATCCTTGGCATACCTCCGTGTCATGCCTGGATTTGTGCGACGCAGGACGCCCTTGTTTCGCTCAAGGGGGTCGTCTAAGCCTCGCGCCTGCGCAGTCTGGCATTGGAGCAATTCCATACCATCCCGGCGCTCGCGAGGCGTTTCGCTCGCCACGAACACGAGAGGTGTCGCATGACAGGCCTGTTGGCGGATTATCTGCCCCTCATCGTCTTCATCGGCGTGTCGCTCTTCATTGCGGTGGCGTTGCTCGTGGCTCCCTTTCTCGTGGCCTATAACAGCCCCGATCCGGAGAAGCTTTCGGCCTACGAGTGTGGCTTTAATGCCTTCGATGACGCCCGCATGAAGTTCGACGTGCGGTTCTACCTCGTTGCTATTCTTTTCATCATCTTCGACCTGGAAGTGGCATTCTTGTTCCCCTGGGCGATCACCTTCGGGGAGCTCGGCTGGTTCGGGATGTGGTCGATGATGGCCTTCCTCGGCGTGCTCACGGTCGGGTTCGTCTACGAGTGGCGCAAGGGCGCCCTCGAATGGGACTAACTATCCCGTCGACCTGACAATCGCATTGCCCGAAGCCTGATCCCGAGAAACCGATGGCCTTCAGCCCCGATATCACCCGGATCCCTGCCGTTGCACCGGCACCGAAAGGGATCATCGACCCGAATACCGGTCGCCCTATCGGCGCCGACGATCCGACCTTTCTGTCGATCAACAGCGAACTCGCCGACCGTGGTTTCCTGATCACCTCGACGGACGACCTCATCAATTGGGCCAGGACCGGCTCGTTGATGTGGATGACATTCGGCCTCGCCTGTTGCGCCGTCGAGATGATGCAGATGTCGATGCCGCGGTATGATTGTGAGCGCTTCGGCTTCGCTCCGCGCGGTTCGCCCCGGCAATCCGACGTGATGATCGTTGCCGGCACGCTGACCAACAAGATGGCTCCGGCCCTGCGCAAGGTCTACGACCAGATGCCCGAGCCCCGCTACGTGATCTCCATGGGCTCCTGCGCCAATGGCGGCGGCTACTATCACTATTCCTATTCGGTGGTGCGCGGCTGCGACCGGGTGGTGCCGGTGGACATCTACGTGCCTGGCTGCCCGCCCACGGCGGAGGCGCTACTCTACGGAGTGCTTCTGCTCCAGAAGAAGATCCGCCGTACCGGCACGATCGAGCGCTGAGGATCCGCGATGAGCAACGGCATCTCGATCCTCGCGCATACGGCCGCCCCCGCCGACGGTTCGCTCCAGGCGCTCAGCGACCATGTGGGCGCGGCCCTCGGGCCGGCCATCGTCTCGCGCGCCATCGCCTTCGGTGAGCTGACGTTGAACGTTCAGGCGAGCGATATCGTCTATGCGCTCACCTATCTGCGCGATGACCCGACCTGCGCGTTCCGCTGCTTCATCGATATCTGCGGCGTTGATTATCCCAACCGGGCCAAGCGCTTCGACGTGGTCTACCACCTGCTCTCACTGCGCCATAACAGCCGCATCCGGGTGAAGGTGCAGGCCGACGACCAGACCGCCGTACCCTCCGTCATCGAGGTGTTCCCGGCGGCAAACTGGTTCGAGCGCGAAGCCTACGACCTGTATGGAATCCTGTTTTCGGGACATCCGGACCTGCGCCGGTTGCTCACTGATTACGGTTTCGAGGGCCACCCCCTGCGCAAGGACTTCCCGCTCACCGGCTTCGTCGAGGTCCGCTACGACCAGGACGAGGCCCGTGTCGTGTACGAGCCGGTGAAGCTGACCCAGGAATTCCGGAACTTCGACTTCCTCTCGCCGTGGGAGGGCACCGAATACGTGCTCCCGGGCGATGAGAAAAAGTCGGCTTGAGCAGCGGAGCGAGGCCATGACCGAGCACAATATCCGCAATTTCGCGATCAATTTCGGGCCGCAGCACCCGGCGGCACACGGCGTTCTGCGTCTCGTGCTGGAACTCGACGGCGAAATCGTCGAACGCGTCGACCCGCATATCGGCCTGCTCCATCGCGGCACCGAGAAGCTGATCGAGCACAAGACCTACCTGCAGGCGACGCCGTATTTCGACCGGCTCGACTATGTCTCGCCGATGAACCAGGAGCATGCCTTCTGTCTCGGCATCGAGAAGTTGCTCGGGCTCCAGGTGCCGCGCCGGGCTCAGCTGATCCGCACGCTGTTCTGCGAGATCGGTCGCATCCTGTCTCATCTCCTCAACGTCACCACGCAGGCCATGGATGTGGGCGCACTGACGCCGCCGCTCTGGGGCTTCGAGGAGCGTGAGAAGCTGATGATCTTCTACGAGCGCGCGTCGGGTGCTCGTCTCCATGCCAATTACTTCCGGCCCGGCGGCGTGCACCAGGACCTGCCGCCCGCGCTGATCGACGATATCGAAGCCTTCATCGACCCGTTCCTGCAGGTGGTCGACGATCTCGACGACCTCGTCATGTCGAACCGCATCTTCAAGCAGCGCAACGTCGATATCGGCATCGTCACCGTGGACGAGGCCATGGCCTGGGGGTTCTCGGGCGTGATGGTGCGCGGCTCCGGCATCCCGTGGGACCTGCGTAAGTCGCAACCCTATGAATGCTACGAGGAGATGGAATTCGACGTCCCCGTGGGAAGGAACGGCGACACCTACGATCGGCAGGTCATCCGCATGGAAGAAATGCGCGAATCGGCCAAGATCATGCGCCAGTGCTGCATCAAGCTGCGCGAGCCGGCGGGAATGGGGGCGATCGCCGCCACGGACGGCAAATTCGCACCGCCGCCGCGCCGGGAAATGAAGCGCTCGATGGAAGCGCTGATTCATCATTTCAAGCTCTACACCGAGGGCTTCCACGTGCCGGCCGGCGAAGTCTACGCCGCCGTCGAAGCGCCCAAGGGCGAGTTCGGCGTCTATCTCGTGGCCGACGGCACCAACAAGCCCTACCGCTGCAAGATCCGCGCTCCGGGTTTCGCCCATCTCCAGGCCATGGACTGGATGTGCCGCGGCCACATGCTGGCCGACGTGTCCTGCGTGCTCGGCACGCTCGACATCGTGTTCGGCGAGGTGGACCGGTGACGGTATTCGAGGTTTCGCACTGATGGCCAATCGCAGACTCGCCCCCGCTTCCGAGCAGCCGGCCAGCTTCGCTTTCTCGCCCGAGAACGCCGAATGGGCCAAAGGGCAGATCGAGAAGTATCCCGAAGGCCGTCAGGCCTCCGCGGTGATCCCGCTGCTGTGGAAGGCGCAGGAGCAGAATGGCGGCTGGCTTCCGCAGAAGGCCATCGAGGCGGTGGCCGCCGAACTCGGCATGCCGCATATCCGCGTGCTCGAAGTCGCGACTTTCTACACGATGTTCGCCCTTGAGCCGGTGGGCCGGTTCTGGATCCAGCTCTGCGGCACGGTGCCGTGCGATTCCTGCGGTGCGCGCGAATTGAAGGGCTATCTGCAGGAGCGCCTCGGCGCACCCGGCCATGTCAGCGCAGACGGCAATTTCTCCTGGCTCGAAGTCGAGTGTCTCGGCGCCTGCTGCAACGCGCCCATGGCCCAGATCAATCAGGATTACTACGAAGACCTGACGCCCGAGCTCCTCGGCAAACTGATGGACGACCTCGCGGCTGGACGCCCGGTCAAGATCGGTTCGCAGGTCGGGCGCACGTCATCCGAGCCGATGGGCGGGGCCGACACGCTGAGCGACGAGACCTTGTTCGACGGGTCGCGCGTGGGCGCATGGCGGAAGCGGTTCGAAGATCAGGCCGCGAAATCCGACGATGCAGTTGGCAAGTCCGAAGCTGTCTCGTCCGAGCAGCGCGCGGCGTCGGACCCGAAGCCGGCCAAGCCCGATTCGGGCCGCGCCGTGGAGGAGCCGCCGACCGACGCCCCAGCTCAGCGTAACGCATCCGGCGAGACGCCGGTGAAGCCGGGCGACAAGGCCGATGCGGCCGACCCGAAGGAATCGACGGCCCAGCCGAACAAGCCGGCTCCGTCCGCGCCCGAGACGATCGCCGAGGCCGAGGCCGCTGGAGCCGAGGCGGGGACGCAATCCGATCTGCCACGCGATGAACCGCCGCCGCAGCCGGTCGCCTCCGGCGCGAGCGCGGACGAATCGTCACCGAAACCGACCGAACCGAAGACGCCGTCCGCCAACGCGAAGGAGATCTGACATGCTCTCCGATCAGGATCGCATCTTCACCAATCTGTACGGTCTGCATTCGCCCGGTCTGGAAGAGGCCAGGAAGCGCGGCGCGTGGGACGGCACCAAGTTCCTGCTGGAAATGGGCCGCGACTGGATCATCGACGAGATGAAGGCGTCCGGGCTGCGCGGGCGCGGCGGTGCCGGCTTCCCGACGGGCCTGAAATGGTCCTTCATGCCCAAGAAGTCAGATGGGCGTCCGCACTACCTCGTGGTCAATGCCGACGAATCCGAGCCGGGGACCTGCAAGGACCGGGAGATCATGCGGCACGATCCGCATCTCCTGATCGAGGGCTGCATGCTGGCCTCGTTCTCGATGGCCGCCCATGCCTGCTACATCTACATCCGTGGCGAGTACGTTGCCGAGAAGCACGCCTTGCAGAAGGCGGTCGACGAAGCTTACGCCGCTCGTCTCGTCGGCAAGGACAATGTCCACGGCTACCCGTTCGACATCTACGTCCATCACGGTGCCGGCGCCTACATTTGCGGCGAGGAAACCGCCCTGCTGGAAAGCCTCGAAGGCAAGAAGGGCATGCCGCGGCTGAAGCCGCCTTTCCCCGCCAATATGGGCCTCTACGGCTGTCCCACCACGGTGAACAACGTCGAGTCGATCGCGGTGGCGGGGACTATCCTGCGCCGTGGCGGGGCCTGGTTCGCCGGGTTGGGGGGCAAGAACAACACCGGCACCAAGCTGTTCTGCGTATCGGGCCACGTCAACAAGCCGTGCAACGTCGAGGAAGAACTCGGCATCACCTTCCGCGAGCTGATCGACAAGCATTGCGGTGGCATGCGCGGCGGCTGGGACAACCTGCTCTGCTCCATCCCCGGCGGCTCTTCGGTGCCCCTGGTGCCGGCCGAGCAGATCATCGACGCCAAGATGGACTTCGACACCCTGAAGAATCTCGGCTCCGGTCTTGGCACGGCGGCGGTCATCGTCCTCGACCGCTCCACCGACATCGTGTCGGCGATTGCCCGCATTGCCTATTTCTACAAGCACGAATCCTGTGGCCAGTGCACGCCTTGCCGCGAGGGCACGGGCTGGATGTGGCGTGTGATGCTGCGCATGGCCGAAGGCCGCGCCCAGCGCCGCGAGATCGACATGCTGCTCGACGTGACGAAGCAGATCGAGGGCCACACGATCTGCGCGCTCGGCGACGCGGCGGCCTGGCCGATCCAGGGCCTCATCCGCCATTTCCGTCCCGAGATCGAGAAGCGCATCGACCGCTACAGCGCCAACCCGCACAGCGATCCTGTGCGGATCGCCGCGGAGTGATCGCCATGTCGTTCGGACCGAAATTCGTTACCGAGAAGCACGCATGACAAAGCTCATCGTCGACGGCACCGAGGTCGATGTTCCGGCCGAGTATACCCTACTCCAGGCCTGCGAGGTCGCGGGCGCGGAGATCCCGCGCTTCTGCTTCCACGAACGGCTGTCCATCGCGGGCAATTGCCGGATGTGTCTCGTCGAGCTGAAGGGGGCGCCTAAGCCCGTCGCCTCATGCGCCTATGCGGTGAAGGATTGCCGCCCCGGACCCAATGGTGAGCCGCCGGAGATCCTGACGCGGTCCGGAACCACGAAAAAGGCCCGCGAGGGGGTGATGGAGTTCCTCCTCATCAATCACCCGCTCGATTGTCCTATCTGCGACCAGGGCGGCCATTGTGACCTGCAGGATCAGGCGATGGCCTACGGCGTGGATTCGACCCGTTACGGCGAGAACAAGCGCGCCGTCGAAGAGAAATATATCGGCCCGCTGGTGCGGACCGCCATGAACCGCTGCATCCATTGCACCCGCTGCGTCCGCTTTCTCGCGGAAGTGGCCGGCGTGCCGGATCTCGGCGCCATCGGCCGCGGCGAGGACATGGAGATCACGAGCTATCTCGAGAGTGCCATGGGCTCCGAGCTTCAGGGCAACGTCGCCGATCTCTGCCCCGTGGGCGCCCTCGTCCACAAGCCACAGAGCTACGAGGTGCGGCCCTGGGAGCTGTCGAAGACCGAATCCATCGACGTGATGGACGCAGTCGGCTGCGCCATCCGTGTGGACGCCCGTGGCCGTGAGGTCATGCAGATCGAGCCTCGGGTGAACGAAGACATCAACGAAGAGTGGATCTCCGACAAGACCCGCCATGCGGTGGACGGGCTTCGGGCGCAGCGTCTCGACCGGCCGTACCTGCGTGAGAACGGCCGCCTGCGCCCCGCCTCCTGGGGCGAGGCGTTCGCCGCCATCGCCGCCCGGATGAAGAGCGCCGACCCGAAGCGAGTTGGCGCCATCGTCGGTGACCTTGCCGCCGTCGAGGAGATCTATGCCCTGAAGACCCTGATGGGGTCGCTCGGCGTGACCAATCTCGATTGCCGTCAGGCCGGCGAGGCGATCGACCCGGCTTGGGGGCGCGCCGCCTACACGTTCAATCCCACCATTCCGGGTATTGAGGAGGCGGATGCGATCCTGCTCATCGGGACGAACCCGCGCCTGGAAGCCTCGCTTCTCAACGTTCGTATCCGCAAGCGTTGGCGCATGGCGCCTCTGGCGGTGGGCCTGATCGGCGAGGCGGCGGATCTTACCTATCCCCATACCTATCTCGGCGCCGGCCCCGAAACCCTGGCCGATATCGCCGCCGGAAAGCATAGCTTCTCCGAGGTCCTGAAAAGCGCCAGTCGACCCCTCGTGATCGTGGGAACCGGTGCGCTGACCCGGCCCGACGGCGCTGCCATCCTCTCGTCGGCGGCGGCGCTCGCCAAGGATATCGGTGCGGTCACCGCCGAGTGGAACGGCTTTGCCGTGATCCAGACTGCTGCAGCCCGCGTCGGCGCGCTCGATCTCGGCTTCGTGCCGGGGGAGGGGAGCCTCGGATTCGGGCGGATGGGGGAGCCGGGCGCCCTCGACGTGCTGTTCAACCTGGGTGCCGACGAGGTCGAGATCGGCGCAGGCGCGTTCGTGATCTACCAGGGCACCCATGGCGATCGCGGCGCGACCCGCGCGGACGTGATCCTGCCGGGCGCGGCCTATACCGAGAAGAACGCCACTTTCGTCAATCTCGAAGGCCGTGTTCAGACGACCAACCGCGCCGGTTTCCCGCCGGGTGACGCCCGCGAGGATTGGGCGATCCTGCGGGCGCTCTCCGATGTCCTCGGCAAGCGCCTTCCCTTCGATTCGCTCGGGGCATTGCGTCGCGACCTCTATGCGGCGTACCCGCATTTCGCTGCTCTCGACGCGATAGCCACGAGCGACGTGGCCGCCACCGTCGACACGCTTGCGGGGCTCGGAGGCGAGCCGGGCCGTCCGGCCTTCGTGTCCGCGGTTCCGGATTTCTACCTCACCAACGCTATCGCCCGCGCTTCGCGGGTCTTGGCCGAATGTTCGAGCCTCGCGCAGACGCGCGGTCTCGAAGCGGCGGAATAAGGGCTGCCGACCATGCTGGAAATCGTCGGCACCGTCCTACTGCTGATCTTGAAGAGCTTCGTGCTCCTCGCCTTGCTGCTGGTGTTCATTGCCTATGCGCTGCTGGCCGATCGCAAGATCTGGGCGGCGGTGCAGCTGCGGCGCGGCCCCAACGTCGTCGGGCCATGGGGCCTGTTCCAGTCCTTCGCCGATCTGCTGAAGTTCGTACTGAAGGAGCCGGTAATTCCGGCGGGCGCCAATAAGGGCCTGTTCTTGCTGGCGCCGCTTGTTTTCGCCACCCTGGCTCTCGCCGCCTGGGCGGTGATCCCTCTGGCGGAAGGCTGGGCCATCGCCGACCTCAATGTCGGCATCACCTACATTTTCGCGATCTCGTCGCTTGGCGTCTACGGCGTGCTGATGGGCGGCTGGGCCTCGAACTCGAAATACGCCTTCCTCGGCGCGCTCCGCTCTGCAGCGCAGATGATCTCGTACGAGGTCTCCCTCGGATTCGTCATCATCTGCGTCCTCCTCTGCGCCGGGTCGCTCAACCTCTCGCGCATCGTGATGGCGCAGGACACCTCACTGGGCATTCTCGGCTGGTACTGGCTCTGGCTGTTTCCAATGTTCGTGGTGTTCTTCGTCTCGGCGCTCGCCGAGACCAACCGCCCGCCCTTCGATCTGCCGGAGGCCGAATCGGAGCTCGTGGCCGGCTACATGGTCGAGTATTCCTCGACGCCCTACCTGCTGTTCATGCTCGGCGAGTACGTGGCGATCATGACCATGTGCGCGTTGGGAACGGTGCTGTTCCTCGGCGGCTGGCTCTCGCCGATTCCCTTCGCGCCCTTCACCTGGGTGCCGGGCCTGATCTGGTTCGCCCTGAAGGCCAGCTTCCTCTTCTTCATGATCGCCATGGTGAAGGCCATGGTGCCGCGCTACCGCTACGACCAACTCATGCGCCTCGGTTGGAAGGTGTTCCTTCCGCTTTCCCTCGTCTCGGTCGTGGTCGTCGCCTTCGTCCTCAAGCTGACCGGCCTTGCGCCGGGCGTCTGACAACCCCTCACGGAGATCCGAGCCATGAAGCTCGATCAGGTCGCAAAGGGTCTGCTGCTGAAGGAGTTCGTGTCGGGGTTCGCCCTCGCCATGCGCTACTTCTTCAAGCCCAAGGCCACGATCAACTACCCCTTCGAGATGGGGCATCGCGGGCCGCGCTTTCGCGGCGAGCACGCGCTGCGCCGCTATCCGAACGGTGAGGAACGCTGCATCGCCTGCAAGCTGTGCGAGGCGATCTGTCCCGCGCAGGCCATCACCATCGAGGCTGGTCCGCGCCGCAACGACGGCACGCGCCGCACCACACGCTACGACCTCGACATGGTGAAATGCATCTACTGCGGCATGTGCCAGGAGGCCTGTCCGGTGGATGCCATCGTGGAAGGGCCGAACTTCGAGTTCTCCGTGGAGACCCGCGAGGAGCTTCTCTACGACAAGGAGAAGCTTCTCCTGAACGGTGACCGCTGGGAGCGCGAGATCGCGCGCAATCTCGCAGTGGACGCACCATACCGGTGATGACACGGCGCTCCGGCGGTTGTGCGCCGCAGGGGTGGGTTCTATAGACGGGCGGCCTGCACGGGCTGGTTTGAATTTAGGCAGAAGGGGCCGTCCTCGGGACGGCTGATCTCCATAATCGCATGAGTGCAGCCGCAGCCTTCTTCTACCTGTTCGCCGGTGTCGCGATCGCGTCCGCGTTCATGGTCATCACCTCGCGCAACCCTGTCGCGTCGGTGCTCTTCCTCATCCTGGCCTTCGTCAACGCGGCCGGCTTGTTCGTGCTGATGGGGGCCGAGTTCCTCGCGATGATCCTGGTGGTCGTCTATGTTGGCGCCGTCGCCGTGCTGTTCCTCTTCGTCGTGATGATGCTCGACGTCGATTTTGCGCAGCTGCGCCAGGGCTTCCAGCAGTACCTGCCGATTGGCGCGCTGATCGGCGCGATCTTCCTCATCGAGCTCCTGCTGGTGGTCGGCTCCTGGACGATCGATCCCGGCCTGATGCAGGCGCCGCTCGGTCCTCTCGCCAATGTCGAGGGTGTCACTAACACCCAGATGCTCGGGCGCGTGCTCTATACCGACTACGTTTTCTTCTTCCAGCTGGCCGGTCTGATTCTGCTGGTGGCGATGATCGGGGCCATCGTGCTCACCCTGCGTGACCGGCCCGGCGTGAAGCGCCAGAACATCGCTGTGCAGAATGCACGGACGCAGGAGATGGCGGTGGAAACCCGCAAGGTGCCGTCTCGCCAGGGCGTCGAGGTCTGATGTCGGCTCAACACAAGGATCAGCGCTCATGATCGGCTTGAGCCATTACCTGACGGTGGCGGCGATCCTGTTCACGCTCGGCGTGCTCGGCATCTTCGTGAACCGCAAGAACATCATCGTCATCCTGATGTCGGTCGAGCTCATCCTACTCGCGGTGAACATCAACCTCGTGGCGTTCTCCACCCATCTCAACGACATCACTGGCCAGATCTTCGCCCTGTTCGTGCTCACGGTGGCGGCGGCGGAGGCAGCCATCGGGCTCGCCATCCTCGTCGTGTTCTTCCGAAACCGCGGCTCCATCGCGGTGGAGGACGTGAACATGATGAAGTGCTGAGCTTCACCCAAGCCGAGCCGCGCGGCTTTCCGCGCGATCCCATTGACGAGAATGGAGCGAGGCCGGGTATCCGGCACGCTTCCGGAGGCCGGGCCAGCCAGCGATGTATCACGCGATCGTCTTCTTCCCGCTCATCGGCGCCCTGCTCGCCGGCCTGTTCGGCCGGCAGCTCGGCCCTCGCGTGTGCGAGTACATCACCACCGGCTTCCTCGCCTTCTCCGCCCTCCTGTCCTGGGGCGCCTTCTTCGAGGTGCCTGGCTCGGATCACGCGACCCGCGTGCAGGTGGCGACGTGGTTCACCGCCGGTGACCTCGTGGTCGACTGGGCTTTCCGGATCGACACGCTCACCGTGGTGATGCTGGTGGTGGTGACGACGGTCTCGACCCTCGTCCACCTCTACTCCGTGGGCTACATGGCGGAGGATCCGCACCGGCCGCGCTTCTTCGCCTATCTGTCGCTGTTCACCTTCGCCATGCTGATGCTGGTGACGGCCGACAACCTCGTACAGATGTTCTTCGGCTGGGAGGGCGTCGGCCTCGCCTCCTACCTGCTGATCGGGTTCTGGTACGAGAAGCCTTCAGCCAATGCGGCGGCGATGAAGGCCTTCATCGTCAACCGGGTCGGTGATTTCGGCTTTTCGCTCGGCATCTTCCTCGTCTTCGTCCTGTTCGGTTCGGTGGCCTTCGACGGCATCCTGCCGCGCGCCGCGGAGCTCAAGGACGCCACGTTCCACTTCCTCGGCTACGACTGGAACGCCATGACCCTGGCGTGCCTGCTCCTGTTCATGGGAGCGATGGGTAAGTCGGCGCAGTTCCTGCTCCATACCTGGCTGCCGGATGCCATGGAGGGACCGACACCGGTCTCCGCCCTGATCCACGCCGCCACCATGGTGACGGCGGGCGTCTTCATGGTGGCGCGCCTGTCGCCTTTGTTCGAAGTGGCGCCAAACGCTCTCATCGTCGTAACGATCATCGGCGGTATGACCGCGTTCTTCGCGGCCACGATCGGCATGGTGCAGAACGACATCAAGCGGGTCATCGCCTACTCGACCTGCTCGCAGCTCGGCTACATGTTCGTGGCGCTTGGCGTCGGCGCCTATTCGGCCGCCGTGTTCCACCTCTTCACCCACGCTTTCTTCAAGGCGCTTCTGTTCCTCGGCGCCGGCTCGGTCATCCACGCGATGCATCACGAGCAGGACATGCGGAACATGGGGGCACTCCGCCGCTACATCCCCTTCACTTCCGCGATGATGACCATCGGCACCTTGGCGCTGATCGGCTTCCCCTTCACTGCCGGCTACTATTCGAAGGACGCGATCATCGAAGCGGCCTATGCCTCGACGCGGCCCGGCCACACGCTCGCCTTCCTGTGCACGGTCGTCGCTGCATTGATGACCTCGTTCTATTCCTGGCGCCTGTTCTTCATGACGTTCGAGGGGCCGGCCCGCTGGGCGGGCCACGGCGCCGCTCACCATGACGATCATCACGCTGCACCCGCTTTGGCTCACACCACCTCTGCTACCGCCGACGGCGCACCGGGACACCACGAGGGTGTCGCGCACGACGACAAGGGCCATGACGTAGAGCCGGCGTCTCACAGCGCCATCGAGCATCACGACCATGCGCACACGCCGCATGAGAGCCCGCTGGTGATGACAATTCCCCTGGCGATCTTGGCCTTTGGCGCTTTGTTCGCCGGTCTGCTGTTCAAGAACCGCTTCATCGGCGAGGGCATGGAATCGTTCTGGGGCCACGCCCTCGGTCACGGCCCCGACAACCACATCATGCACGACATCCATTCGGTGCCGGCGCTGGTGGCCTACTCGCCCTTCATCATGCTGGTGATCGGCTTCCTGTTGGCCTTCTGGATGTATATCCGCCGGCCCGAACTGCCGGGCCGGCTCGCCGCTCAGCAGCCGAGCCTGTACCAGTTCCTGCTCAACAAGTGGTATTTTGACGAGCTCTACGACCGGATCTTCGTGCGCCCGGCCAAGAACTTCGGCAAGTTCCTTTGGAAAGAGGGTGACGGCCGGGTCATCGACGGACTAGGCCCCGACGGCATCGCCACCCGCGTGCTCGACGTCACCCGCGGGGTCGTCCGATTGCAGACCGGTTACGTCTATCACTACGCCTTCGTCATGCTCATCGGCGTCGCCGCCATCGTCAGCTGGTACATGCTCGCCGGCCTGCCCAAGGTCGGACACTGATGTCGCGCGCAATGACGGCCGCCAACCCGTATCGGAGTGCCCGCTAGATGTTCGGCCTCGGCATTCTCTCCGGCCTGCTGATCGTGCCGCTCTGCGGCGCGGCCTTCATCCTGACCCTCGGCAACGAATCCGAGAGCGTGAAGCGCAACGCCCGCTGGGCGGCGCTCGCGACGACCATCGTCACCTTCCTCCTCAGCCTCGTCGCCTGGGGCCGGTTCGACCCATCGACATCGAGCTTCCAGCTTGTCGAGACCCATGGCTGGCTCGCCGAGACGATCAAGTTCAAACTCGGTGTCGACGGATTCTCGATGCCGTTGATCCTGCTCACCACGTTCCTGATGCCGTTCTGCATCGGTGCGTCGTGGCTCTCGGTGAATACGCGGGTGAAGGAGTATTTCGTCGCGTTCCTCGTCCTCGAGACGACGATGATCGGCGTGTTCTGCTCTCTCGACCTCGTGCTGTTCTACCTGTTCTTCGAGGCTGGCCTGATCCCGATGTTCCTCATCATCGGCATCTGGGGCGGCAAGCGCCGGATCTACGCGAGCTTCAAGTTCTTCCTCTACACCCTGCTCGGCTCGGTGCTGATGCTCCTCGCCATCATGGCGATGTACTGGCACGCCGGCACCACCGACATCCCGACCCTGCTGCAAACCCGCTTCCCCGTCGGCATGCAATACTGGTTGTGGCTCGCCTTCTTCGCCTCCTTCGCGGTGAAGATGCCGATGTGGCCGGTCCATACCTGGCTGCCCGACGCCCACGTGGAAGCGCCCACCGCCGGCTCGGTGATCCTCGCCGGCATCCTGCTCAAGATGGGCGGCTACGGCTTCATCCGGATCTCGCTGCCGATGTTCCCGGATGCCAGCGCCTATTTCGCGCCGATGGTCTTCGCCCTCTCGGTCATCGCGATCATCTTCACGTCGCTGATCGCGCTGATGCAGACCGACATCAAGAAGCTCATCGCCTATTCGTCGGTGGCGCATATGGGCTTCGTGACGCTGGGCCTTTTCACCCTCAACGAGCAGGGCATCCAGGGCGCCCTGTTCTTGATGATCTCACACGGCATCGTCTCGGGCGCGCTCTTCGTCTGCGTCGGCGTGGTCTACGACCGGATGCACACCCGCGAGATCGCGGCCTATGGCGGTCTCGTGAAGCGCATGCCGCTCTATGCGGCAGCGATGATGGTGTTCACCATGGCCAATGTCGGCCTGCCCGGCACGTCGGGCTTCGTCGGCGAGTTCCTGGCCATGATGGGGGCCTTCAAGGCCAACCCGACGGTCGCGTTCTTCTCGGTCTTCGGCATCATTCTTTCGGCCGGCTATGCCCTCTGGCTTTATTCCAGGGTGATCTATGGCAAGCTCGAGAAGCCCAACCTACAGGGCATCCTCGATCTCGATCTGCGTGAGAAGCTTATCCTCGCGCCTCTCGTCGCCCTGACGATCTATTACGGCGTGCATCCCGCGCCCATCCTCGACACCTTCGCCCCCTCCACGGAGGCGCTGATGCAGAGCATGAAATCCGCGCTCTCGAACACGCAGACCGCGGCGGTTCTTCCGCCCGTGGCGCGCTGAAGGTCGACGTAAGATGACCGCTATCCAGGCTGTCCTGCCCTCTCTCTCGCCGGTAATGCCCGAGCTGATCCTCGCGATCGGCGTGCTCGGACTGATTCTCTACGGCGCCTTCCGCGGTGAGCGCTCGGTGGAGAGCATCAATGTCGGCGCGCTCATCCTGTTGATTCTCGCCTTCTTCGTGGTCGTGTCGCAGTCGGGTGCCAAGATCACGACCCTCAACGGGTCGTTCATCATCGACAACTTCTCGAAGGTGATGAAGGCGCTGATTCTGCTCGGCTCGGCCGCCACGATCCTGCTCTCGCGCGACTATTTTCAGCGCGAACGCATCGACCGGTTCGAGTTCCCGATCCTGATCGTGCTCTGCACCATCGGCATGATGGTGATGGCCTCCGCCAACGATTTGATCGCCCTCTATCTCGGCCTCGAACTGCAGTCGCTTGCTGCTTACGTGATCGCCGCCTTCCACCGGGACAACCTGAAATCCACCGAGGCCGGGCTGAAGTATTTCGTCCTTGGAGCCTTGTCTTCCGGCATGCTGCTCTATGGCTCGTCACTGGTCTACGGCTTCACCGGCACCGTCTCCTTCCCCGGCATCGTCTCGGCACTGAACGACAATGCCGGTTTCGGCATCGTGCTGGGCATCGTGTTCGTGGCCGCCGGAGTCGCCTTCAAGATGTCGGCCGTGCCGTTCCACATGTGGACACCGGACGTCTATGAAGGGTCGCCTACACCGGTGACGGCGTTCTTCGCCTCGGCGCCGAAGATGGCCGCCGTCGCCATGACCGTGCGGGTTTTCATCGGCGCCTTCCCGGACGTGACCGCGATCTGGCAGCAGATCATCGTCTTCGTCGCCATCGCTTCGATGACGCTCGGTTCTTTCGCGGCCATCGGCCAGCGCTCGATCAAGCGTCTGATGGCCTATTCCTCCATCGGCAATATCGGTTACGCCCTCATCGGTCTCGCCGCTGCCTCGGAGGAGGGGATCCGAGGCGTGGTGATCTACATGATCATCTATCTCGCCATGACGCTCGGCGCCTTCGCCGTGCTTCTCTCGCTGCGTCGCGGCGGCCAGATGTACGAGACGGTCGACGATCTTTCCGGTCTTTCCCGGACACATCCGGTCATGGCCTTCTGCCTCGCCGCGATGATGTTCTCACTCGCCGGTATTCCGCCGCTCGCCGGCTTCTTCGGCAAGTTTTATGTCTTTGCCGCCGCCATCAAGGCCGATCTCGTGGGCCTCGCGGTGATCGGTGTCGTGACCTCGGTGGTCGGCGCGTTCTATTACCTGCGTCTGGTCAAGGTGATGTATTTTGACGAGCCGCAAGCTCCCTACGAAGTGATGCCGCCCGGCCTGCGCATCGTGCTCGGTCTCTCGAGCGCCGTCGTGGTCCTGTTCTTCCTTGTGCCCTCTCCCCTTGTCAGCGCGGCAGGTGCCGCGGCCAAGTCGCTGTTCTAGGATTTTGTCTCTCGAAAGGCCGGATTATCGGCTCGGCCCGGCTGCGAGAGCGGCCGGGCATCGGCTTCACGTTTACGAGAGCCTCGGCTCCACCAACACTCGGGCGATGGAGCTGTCACGCGAGGGTGAAAGGGGCCCCCTGTGGGTTGTCGCGCTCCGGCAGGAAGCGGGGCGTGGCCGCAGGGGGAGCGCATGGACGTCGTTGCCGGGCAACCTCAGTGCCAGCTTGCTCTGGCCGGTTTCGGACGTCGATCCGGAACAGGTTCCGAGCTTGGGCTTCGTAGCGGGCGTCGCGTTGATTTCCGCCTTGAAGAGAATGATCGGGCTACGCCACCTCGAGGCGGCCGGCATGACACCTCAGGATGGGATCGAGGATCGGACGTCCGATCGGGCAAGCCCCTTCCGCCTCAAATGGCCCAATGACGTGCTGGCATCGGGTGCCAAGCTCGCGGGCCTTCTCCTGGAGGCGGAAACTCATCCGGGCGGGCGTCGCTCGGCGGTGATCGGGTTCGGCGTCAACGTCGCCGCGTCACCGCAGGACTTGCCTTATCCCGCGACAAGCCTCAGTCAGATAAAGCACGAACCGCGCGCCGAGGATCTGTTCGACCATCTGTCGGATGAGATCGTCGTTGCAGCGCGACGATGGAAACGAGGCCGCGGGTTTTCATCGATCCGTGAGCTTTGGCTCGATGACGCCGCCGGGATCGGCGCACCGGTCTCGGTGCGAACGGGCGGCGAGATCGTGCAAGGAATTTTCGAGACGATCGACGAGGCGGGGCGGCTCGTCGTCCGATCGGATGATGGGACGCGACGGACCGTGACGGCGGGCGAGGTGCATTTGGGTTCGGCCGCGACGGCGGCTTGAGGTTGAACAGTGATGACGACAGGGCAAGACGAACTCGTCTTCGTGCCGCTCGGCGGCGTGGGCGAGATCGGCATGAATGCGGCACTCTACGGCTTCGGGCCGGAAAAGCGCCGGAAATGGATCATGGTCGATTGCGGAATGGGCTTTGCCGGGGAAGAGGGCTTCCCGGGCATCGACCTGATGTTTCCCGATCTCAGCTTCATCGAGGAGCGCAAGGACGATCTCCTCGCCATCTTCATTACCCACGCGCACGAGGATCATATCGGCGCGATCGGTGAATTGTGGCCCAAGCTGAAGGCTCCGGTCTACGCCACACGCTTCGCCAAGAACCTGCTCGAGGCACGCCGCCTGAGTGAGCCGGGCGCGCCGAAGGTGATCCTGCGCGAGATCGCCGCGCACAAGCCGGTGACCGTCGGTCCGTTCGAGATCGAATATGTTCCGGTCTCGCATTCGATCCCGGAATCGAACGCTGTCGCGATCCGCACCGCCCATGGCCTCGTCCTGCATACGGGCGACTGGAAGCTCGACGCCACGCCGATCCTCGGCGACGTCACCTCGGAAGCCTCGTTCCGCAAGCTGGGCGACGAGGGCATCATCGCCATGATCAGCGATTCGACCAACGTCGTGCGCGAGGGCCGCAGCCCGAGCGAGGCCGAGGTCGCCGCCACCCTGCGTGAGCTCATCGCAGAAGCGCCTCACCGGGTCGCCGTCACCACCTTCGCCTCCAACGTCGCCCGCATGCGGGCGGTGGCGGAAGCCGCGCGTGATTGCGGCCGCGAGGTCGTCGCCGTCGGCAGGGCCATGGACCGGGTGATCGGTGTCGCCCGCGAATGCGGCTTCCTCGACGGCCTGCCCGATTTCCGCTCGGCCGACAGCTACGGCTACCTGCCGCGCGACAAGGTGGTCTGCCTGCTCACCGGGTCGCAGGGCGAGGAGCGCGCTGCGCTCGCCCGCGTCTCCCGCGACGACCATCCCGACGTGACGCTGGCCGCCGGCGACCGCGTGATCTTCTCGTCTCGCGCCATTCCCGGCAACGAGCGGGCGGTGGGCGCAATCATCAACGATCTGGTCAATGCCGGCATCGAGGTGGTGACCGACCGGACGAAGCTCGTCCACGTCTCGGGCCATCCCCGCCGCGACGAAATGGCTGAGATGTATGCCTGGACCCGGCCGAGGACGGCGATTCCCGTCCACGGCGAGGCGCTCCATCTCGACGAGCATGCCCGCTTCGCCCTGGCCCAGGGTGTCGGCAACGTGGTCAAGGCCCGCAACGGCAGTGTCGTGCGCCTCGCCCCCGGCACGCCGGAGATCACCGACCACGTGAAAGCCGGGCGTCTGTTCAAGGATGGCAACATCCTGATCGATGCAAAGGATCGCGCGATCCCCGAGCGGCGCAAGCTGTCTCAGGCCGGTGTCGTCTCGGTCGCCATCGCCATCGACGTCCAGGGTGAGGTTCTCGGTGAGCCGGCCATCGACATCATGGGCCTGCCCAATCGCGGCAAGAACGGCCAGCCGATGCTCGACGTCGCCGTCGAGGCCGTGTCGCGGACCCTCAGCGGCCTGTCGAAGCAGAAGCGTAAGGATGCCGAAGCGGTCGAGAAGGCTGTCGATCGTGCGATCCGCTCGGCCGTGAACGAAGCCTGGGGCAAGAAGCCCGCCTGCCACGTGCAGGTCGTGGAGGTGTGATGCTGCCTCCCTCCCCCTTGTGGGGAGGGAATGAGGGTAGGGGTGGTGCAGGACAGGGCGCAACCTCTTCGGAGCCACTCCCACCCCTAACCCCTCCCCGCAAGGGGGAGGGGAATGCGCGCGCAGATGACGCAGAGAAGGGAGCAGACCATGATCGGACGCCTGAACCACGTGGCCATCGCCGTGCGCGACCTCGACGCGGCCTGTGCCATCTATCGTGACACCCTCGGCGCCACGCTCACCGAGCCCCTGCCGCAGCCGGAGCACGGCGTCACGGTGGTTTTCGTGAACCTGCCAAACAGCAAGGTCGAGTTGATGTCGCCGTTGGGCGAGGGTTCGCCCATCGAGAGCTTCGTGGAACGCAACCCCAATGGCGGCGTGCACCATGTCTGCTACGAGGTCGACGACATCATCGCCGCCCGTGACAAACTGAGGGCTCAGGGTGCCCGCGTCCTCGGTACCGGCGAACCGAAGATCGGCGCTCACGGCAAGCCGGTGCTGTTCCTCCACCCCAAGGATTTCCTCGGCACCCTGGTTGAACTGGAGCAGGTGTGAGCGGCGTGAGCGCCCTCGTTCAGACCGTCTCGGCCACGATCTGGCGGACGCTGGCCACCATGATCGTCATCGTCTCGGCGGTGGCGATCCTGTCCGTCGTGTTGTTCAAGCTGACGGTGTTCGGAGCCTTTGCCCTCTATTTCGTGGTCTGGTGGACGCTGCTCTTCGTCATTCTGCCCATCCGCAATCAGGTTGAGACGGACCCGTCGCTGATCGTGCCGGGACAGGACCCAGGTGCGCCCGCGGCGCCGCGGCTGCGCGAGAAGGCGATTTGGACGACGCTCCTCGCCAGCGTCGTGTTTCTCGTCGTCATCCCGATCTTCGAGTTGTCGGGGCTCTAGCGCCGCGATCCGGCGAGCTGTCGGATCGTCCTGCGCCCACATCCGGAGAGCCACGTCGGCCATAAAAAAAGCAAGGCTCGCGCCTTGCTTTTTGAGACGACAGATGACGTGTCAGCCTATTTTATCTCACGCATTTCTGACGGCGTGGCGGCTGAAATTTCCTCCCGAGACTCGGACCTCGCGCTGCCTCTCCGGGCGTCGCGACCATCACGGTGGCGCTTATAGGAACTGGATTGCGCATTGTCACGTCTCCGGAGATGGTTCCTGGCGTTTTTTTGCAAGAGTTGAGCGTTTTTCGCTCTCGTTTCGCGGAATGCCCGAGTTTCGGACCACCCGGCGTTTTTCTCGACGCCGCAGGACGCTTGTATTTTCCCAACGCAATGTGTTGTGTGCCCCGCAACGATGCGCGGTACGATCGCGCTCCAAAACGATCCAGGGCCCCCGATGCGTCTCTCCCGCTATTTCCTGCCGACCCTGCGCGAGACGCCCAAGGAGGCGGAGATCGTCTCCCACCGCCTGATGCTGCGGGCCGGCCTGATCCGTCAGGAAGCGGCGGGCATCTATGCCTGGCTGCCCTTGGGGCTGCGCGTGCTCAACAGGGTCTGCGCGGTGGTCCGCGAGGAGCAGGATCGGTCCGGCGCCATCGAACTGCTGATGCCGTCGATCCAGTCGGCGGAGTTGTGGAAGGAATCCGGCCGCTACGAGGCCTACGGCAAGGAGATGCTGCGCATTTCCGACCGACATGACCGCGAGATGCTGTTTGGCCCCACGGCCGAGGAGGTCATCACCGAGATCTTCCGCGGCAGCGTTCGCTCCTACAAGGACCTGCCGAAGAACCTCTACCAGATCTCGTGGAAGTTCCGGGACGAAGTACGCCCGCGCTTCGGCACCATGCGCTCGCGCGAATTCCTGATGAAGGACGCCTATTCGTTCGATCTCGACCAGGCCAACGCCCGGCACGCCTACAACAAGATGTTCGTCGCCTACCTGCGCACTTTCGCCGGCCTCGGTCTCAAGGCGATCCCCATGCGCGCCGATACCGGACCGATCGGCGGCGATCTCAGCCACGAATTCATCATCCTGGCCCAGACCGGCGAGAGCGAGGTGTTCTGCGACCGGCAGTATCTCGATTTCGACGTCCCGCCGGTGACTACGGATTTCGATGATGTCGCCGGCCTCCAGGGCACTGTCGACCGCTGGACCTCGCTCTATGCCGCCACCTCCGAGATGCATGAGCCGGCGGCCTTCGCCGAGGTCGGCGAGGACAAGCAGATGGCCGCGCGCGGCATCGAGGTCGGGCACATCTTCTATTTCGGCACCAAGTATTCCGAGGCCATGGGCGCGAAGGTGACCGGACCGGACGGAGTCGATCGCCCCGTTCATATGGGTTCCTACGGCATCGGCCCGAGCCGGCTGGTGGCTGCGATCATCGAAGCCTCGCATGACGAGGCCGGCATCATCTGGCCGGATTCCGTGGCGCCCTTCGACGTCGCTCTCATCAATCTGAAATCCGGAGACGCGGCGACCGATGCCGCTTGCGCCGAAATCCAGACCAACCTCGAGGCCAGCGGCCTGACGGTGCTCTACGACGACCGTGACGAGCGTCCGGGCGCGAAATTCGCCACCGCCGATCTGATCGGCCTGCCCTGGCAGGTCGTGGTGGGCCCGCGCGGCCTTGCCGAGGGCAAGGTCGAGATCAAGCGCCGCGCCGGGGGCGAGCGTGAGAGCGTAGCACCGATCGACCTGATTTCGCGCCTGAAGCGGAACTGAGGCCGGCATGGCTCTGGCAGAGACGGTGAAGGAACGGCTGGCGGGTCTCTCCGGCCTGTTCAAGCGCGGCAGCACGCCGCCCTTCGCGGCCTTCGAATGGATCATTGCCGGACGCTACATGCGGGCCCGGCGGCGCGGCGGCGGCGTCTCCGTCGTGGCTTTCTTCTCGGTCCTGGGCATCGCCCTCGGCGTCGCCACCCTCATCATCGTCCTCTCGGTGATGAATGGGTTCCGCACCGAACTGCTCTCCAAGATCGTCGGTATCAACGGCCACGTCTTCGTCACGCCCATCGACAAGCTGTTCACCGATTACGTCGACCTTTCCGACAGGCTCTCCAAGGTGGCCGGCGTCCGCTCTGCGATCCCGCTGGTGGAAGGGCAGGCCTTCGCGTCCTCGCCTTATGGCGGCAGTGGCGTGCTGGTCCGGGGTATCCGCGGCGAGGACATCGGGTCCATCGGGTCCATCGCCAAGACCATCCGGGGCGGCACCCTCGACGGATTCGACGACGGAACCGGGGTCGCCATCGGCCGAAGGCTCGCCGAGTCCCTCGGCGTCCAGGCCGGCGACCAGATCACCCTATCCACCCCGAAGGGGGCGACGACACCGTTCGGCACCGCGCCGCGCACCAAGGCCTATACGGTGAAGGCGATCTTCGAGATCGGCATGACCGAGTTCGACGCCACCTTCGTGTTCATGCCGCTGGCCGAATCCCAGGCCTTCTTCAACCGTGACAGCGATGTCAGCCTCATCGAGGTCTATCTCGACAACGCCGATGCGGTGGCGCAATTGCGGCCCGACCTTGAAATGGCGGCCGAGCGGCCCGTGCTTCTCACCGACTGGCGCCAACGCAACCGAACCTTCTTCGGGGCGCTGGAGGTGGAGCGGAACGTGATGTTCCTCATCCTCAGCCTGATCGTTGTGGTGGCGACCCTCAACATCGTCTCCGGCCTGATCCTGCTGGTGCGTGACAAGTCCAGCGATATCGCGATCCTGCGGACGATGGGCGCCACGCCCGGCACGGTGATGCGGGTCTTCCTCATCAATGGAGCGCTGATCGGCGTCGTCGGGACGCTGAGCGGCCTCGCACTCGGTGTCCTCATCACCCTCAACATCAAGCCGATCCAGCGGGTCCTGTTTCCCTCCGCCTGGGATCCGACCGTGCGGTTCCTCGCGGAGATTCCGGCCGAGATGAATTCCAGTGAGATCACCGTGGTGGTCCTCACCTCCATCGCCCTGTCGCTCGTGGCGACGCTCTATCCCTCCTGGCGCGCCGCCCGGCTCGATCCGGTCCAGGCCCTGCGTTACGGCTGAGGGGAGATTCAACCATCATGACCACCTCTGCCGACGAGGCCGGCGCGCCGCCGGTCCCGGCCCTGTTCTTCGCCAAAGTCGAACGCCGCTACGCGCAAGGAACGGAAGCTCTCGACATCCTGCGGGGGGCCGATCTCGCGATCTGGCCGGGCGAACTCGTGGCTCTGGTGGCACCCTCAGGGGCCGGAAAATCGACGCTTCTGCATCTCGCGGGCCTGCTGGAGCGACCCGATGGCGGCGAGGTCTATATCGGCGGCCAGCCCACGGCGGCCATGCCGGACGCCGAGCGCACGCGGTTCCGCCGCGAAGAGATGGGCTTCATCTATCAGTTCCACCATCTCCTGCCGGAATTCTCGGCCCTGGAGAACGTGGTGATGCCCCAGCTCATCCGTGGCCTCGGCGCCAAGGAGGCCAAGGCGCGCGCCACCGAACTTCTGAGCTTCCTCGGCCTGAAGGAGCGCCTTGTTCACCGCCCGGCCGAATTATCGGGCGGCGAGCAGCAGCGCGTCGCCATCGCTCGTGCGGTCGCCAACGGCCCGCGGCTGCTGTTGGCCGATGAGCCCACCGGTAATCTCGACCCGCACACGGCGGCGCATGTGTTCGGCATTCTTGTCTCGCTGGTGCGTGCCTCCGGCCTCGCGGCCCTCGTCGCCACCCACAACATGGAACTCGCCGCCCGCATGGACCGGCGCGTCACCATCCGCGATGGCATGATCGAGCAGTTGGCCTAAAGCCCAATCTGCAGCTGCATTTGTATAATGGAGCTGCCCCTTCAGCGACGGCGGGGCGCCATTTGTTCGATCGCGTCGCAGGCGGCCGACACGCCGTCCTGCCCGTTGAAGCGCAACCTGAGCTCCTGGCAGGCCTGGGCCACCTCTGGCGATGCGAGGAGGCGGCGGAGCCGGCGCGCACCGCGCCAGGGCGTGAAACGCCGGCGGCTGAGGCTCGTGCCGGCACGAAGGTGTTTCACCCGCGCCGCCTCGTCGAAATGGTCGAACGCCACCGGGACGATCATCTGCGGCGTTCCTGCGGCCAAGGCCTGCGCCACGGTTCCGATGCCGCCATGATGGATCAGCGCCGCCGCGTGCGGCAGCAAAGCGCTGAGCGGCGCGTAGGGGACATGGATCACGGTTTCCGGGAGGATCTCGGGCACCTGTCCCTGTTCCGGTGCGAGGAACACCCCGCGCCGTCCCAGGCGCTGACAGATCGCGAGGGCGGTGCGGAAGAAGGCGGTCGCCTGGCGCATCGCCGATCCATAGGTGAAGACGAGCGGGGGATCACCCGCCTTCAAGAACCGTGAGAGATGGAGCCCGAGGCGATCCGTGTCGCCGAACCGGTCGGCGATGGGAAAGCCCACATGCACGGCCTGCTGCGGCCAATCCGGCTGAGCACGGGCGAACCAATCGGGAAACAGGAGCAGGATACGGGAGGGGCTATTCCACCAGTATCGCAGTCGTCGCACCGGGTTGAGGCCCAGTTCCTGCCGGAACGCGTTGATGTAGGGCAAAGCGGCCGGGCCGATCACGTATCTGTCTGCGCCCCGGCCGATCCAGTGCCGAAGCCGGGATGGCGCCCAAGAGGGGAGTGGTACGCCCGGTAGGATCGGGGAGGCGTAGCGGCTCTCCATCAACATGGGCATCGCGTGGATCGTGATGACGGGGAGGCGCAGCTTCTCCTGTGCTACCCGCGCCCCGAAGGCCAGTGTCGATGCGACGACGATCGAACGGCCCTTGCGCGCATTCTCGGCGATCCAGCGATAGGTCTGCTCCGTCGCCGCCGCCATGTTGCCGAACAACGCGGCCGCCCCCTGCCTCGGATGCCAGAGCCGGGGATCGGATACAATCCGACGGTAATCGTCAGAATCGCCAAGGGAGTGGAACGGCAGACCAATGCGCGTTGCGTGGTCGGCAAAGGGGGCAGGGGCCGCGAGGATGACATCGTGCCCGCGACGCAGGCATTCGGCGCCGATGGCGAGAAACGGAAGAACGTCGCCATAAGAACCAAGGGCGATGAGATGTATTCGCATCCGGCCATTCACATTTGACAGAAAAATCAGCCGAAGATGAAGTAGTGCCAGAGATTTTTCGCGCTGATTGTTCTGTCAATTGCTTCGCCGGCCACGGAGTTGCCGTGCGATCGCTCTTGGTAAGATTTCGGACAGACCCGGAATCGTTCGCCAAGACTGCGCGGTCGAAACGATATCGGCGTCTGAGAGCGTGGTTCGACGACGCCGTTGGCCGAGCGAATCGCGTTAGGGAAGACGTCCGAGCTTTGTTAAGGGGCCGGTAACCCTGTTTCGAACCGCCTCGAATGCCCGCTTTACACAGAACAAAACAAGAACAAAGATCGTCGCGTCAACGAGAGGCGATCACAATGCTCAAGCGGATGATCCTGACCGGCGCGGTGGAATTCATGGCCTTCGGGTTGCTCTCCGGCGCATTCGTCGTGTGGGCAGTGGCGCTGGCACCTCTGCGGTAGGGGCCCTGCCTTAACGTTCGGTGAGCTTCAGCTCGATGCGGCGGTTGCGGGCGTAGACATCGTCGCTGGTGCCGGCCTCGATGGGTTGGAATTCACCGAAGGCGGCGGCAAGCAGACGTTGGGGCGGAATGCCCTTGCCGGCCATGTACTGCACCACCGCGATGGCGCGCGCCGCCGAGAGCGACCAGTTCGATGGGAATTGCGAACTGGCGATGGGACGGGCATCGGTATGCCCGTCGATACGCAGGACCCAGGGAATGTCCGCCGGGATCTGCTTCGACAGATCGAGGATGGCCGTGGCGATCCGGTCGAGTTCGGGCGCCGCCTCGGGCTTCAGGCTCGCCGAGCCCGCCGGGAACAGCACCTCCGATTGCAGGACGAAACGGTCGCCGACCACGCGGATATCGCTGCGGTTGCCGAGAATCTGGCGCAGGCGGCCGAAGAAGTCCGAGCGATAGCGTGCGAGTTCCTGCACCTTCTGGGCGAGCGCCACGTTCAGCCGGCTGCCGAGATCGGCGATGCGGGCCTGGCTCTCGCGGTCGCGGCTCTCGCTCGCGGCGAGCGCGTCCTCGAGGGCGGCGAGCTGGCGGCGCATGGCGCCGATCTGTTCGTTGAGGAGATCGATCTGCGATGCGGCGCGTGCATTGGTGGCACGTTCGGCCACCAGCTGCTTGTCGACTTCGCCCTGGCGGCCGTCACTGCTCGCAGCAGCGCCCGCCTGTTCCTTCAGCTTGTCGCGCTCGGCCTCGGTGCCGAGAAGCGTCGTGCGCAGGTTCGAGGCCTTCTCCTCCTGCGCCCGCCGATTGGAGCGTTCCAGGGCGAGAAGATCGGTGAGATCCGCGATCTGCCGGTTGAGCCGGTTCAGCACCGAATCGCGGCCGGTGATCTCCTGGGACAGGAAGAACTGTCCGACCACGAAGATCGTCAGCAGGAAGACGACGGCGAGCAGCAGCGTCGCCAGGGCGTCGACATAGCCCGGCCAGACGTTGAGGCTCCGGTCCCGGCGCGTGCGCAGCGAAGCCATCAGGCCTTCTCGCGGCCGAGCCGGTCGAGCACCTGCTTGAGCTCACGTTCCCGCGTCGCCTGCGCCTCGACCCAGTCGCGAATCATCTGCTGCTCGGCCCGCATGTGCTGGACGAGACCCTGGATACCCTCGGCGAGGTTGGTCATCGCCTGAGTCGCCACGCGGCCGTTGGCGCCCTCCGAGATGATGGCCGACAGCCGGTCCACCGCCTCGGTGAGTTCGCGGGCCGAGGCAGGCTCTTGCGCTGCTACGGGACGCGCCACCGCGGCATGTTCCTCACCAGAGACCAGCCAATCCTCCAGCTCGTTGTGGAAGCGGGCGTGAGCCTGGCCTGCCTGTAGGTCGAGGAAGCCGGTGATGAGCGAGCTCGCGAGGCCGAACAGCGAGGCCGAGAAGGCGAGGCCGATGCCGGAAAGCGGTTTGGCGAGGCCGCTCTTCAATTCGTCGAACATCGCGCTGGCTTCGCCGCCGCCGCGCATGCTTTGGATCACGCTGCCCACCGCGCCCAGCGTGTCGATGAGCCCCCAGAATGTGCCGAGCAGTCCGAGCAGGATGAGAAGCCCGGCGACGTAGCGCAGGATCTCGCGGCCCTCGTCGAGGCGGGCGGCCACGGTGTCGAGATAGGAACGGACGCCGGCCTGAGTCGTCCCCTCACGGCGCGCCAGGATCGCCGGGGAGAGCGGCGCCAGCAGCGAGGGCGGCTTGGCCGACCCCTCACCGGCTGCGACCGCGTTGACGTAGGCGACCTCGCGGAAGAGGCGGATCACCTGGCCGAAGGCGAGCAGAATGGCGATGAGGAGAACGCCGAGGATCAGCCCGTTCAACCCGGCATTGGCCAGGAAAGCCGGCGTGATCTGCCGGAACAAGACGAAGGCGAGGAACCCGACAAGGGTCAGGAAGACCAGCATCCGGACCAAGTAGATGCCCGGGCGGCTCAGGGGGGCAGTCGCGGAGCGGGTCGCCATGGGTTGTCTGGGACTCTGAGGACGCCGGTCTCAGACCATGCGTCGAGCTGCGGAAACGGAAAGCACTGCGCGTACGCTCGAGCTGAAGTGGACACACATTCGATGCATAGCCGTCCGCGATCAAGCGGCACGACTTCCTCGGATCGATCAAACGGCGTCTATGCACGGAATAGCGTGTGCGGCACGCGGGGGCGATCATGGCGGATCGCGACGGGCGTCCCATGGTCCATACCGGTCGGAAGGCCGGCTGCTACGCACACCGAATCGGTACCTCGATGATGCGGTACGGGGTCGAATCCCAGGGACGTTTCTGGACGAGGCGGACAGTCGTGTCCCCGGGCCGCTCCAGGCGAACGCGAAAGACCTTTTCTCGCGTAGCCCCGACGCCTTCAGCCGCCGGACCCAGGGCCTCGCTCACGATCGTGGCGGCTTGGTGTGCGACCTCGGCATACCAGAGGAACCCCCCGATTCCTTCGCCCGGAGCAGTTACCTCGATCGTCTCGCCAGAACAGGCCTTTATGGGGCCGCGACGCTCAAGCTCCATTGAGGTTCACTCCAGTACGATCCTTTATCGCGTACCGGCGCGCCCACAGACAAGTCCTTCGGTCGAGCCGGAGGCCTCATCCCCCGGTCTTCATGCGGAGACTTTCGAACGGCGCCGAGGGGGGGGCGATGCCAGAATGTCAGTTTTGAGAAGAGCAATCTCCGGATCGTAGAATAGCACTTCGGAATCGATGCCGCATTCACCAAAACCAATACGGAAGAATCCCTGTTCGCCCCAGCCAGTTCCCCAGCTGTTCTTCGCGATCCAGCATTGGTGAATGTCATCGTAACCGATGACGCAGACGGCATGCCATCCGAGGAAGTCGCCGGTGACATGGGTATAGATGCCGCTGCGGTAGGTGTAGAAATCCTGGTAGACGCGGAAACCTCCGATGACAGGTCCCTTCTGCAGCGCTTGCTTGCGAGCGATCTGAGATGCCGCTGTCTGATAGCGCGGGACGGTCACCACGGGTCGAATGTTGCGGCACGGCTGGTCGCCCGCCACGTAGGGAAAATCGACTTCCAGACCGATCCCGGGCTTCTTCGCGAAGGCGAGGGCCTTGGTGTAGAACCATCCCACGCCACAGGAGTTCGGCGCGCCGCAATAGAATAAGTGTGCTTCGGACAGATCAATGGCACCGTCGGGACGACCGGTTCCAAACAGCATTCGGCTCTCGACGGAGGCGCATGTCGCGAAGGCGACGCAGGAGCCGCAGTGCGACTGGTCCCTAATGGGCGTGACGTAATTCTTCCCGCTTACGTTCCGCCAGTCGAGATGCGCCGGGGGAGGGGCGACAACTTTGAACAGCGCCGATTCGGCATTTCTCGTTTCGAGGACGTCTTGCTTCGCGCGCTCTGGATCGAAGGACAGGCCGAACCGTTCGGTCGCCGGGCCACTTGCGTCGTAGTACTCGCTGAGAGCTGTGGGACCCGAATCCCACTGGGCACCTGCCCGCTGGATCGCTGCATTGATGCGGAAAAAATCGGGTTCGGCCAAGTCTACAACCTCCAGGGGAGATCCGACGAATCTCTCCTGTAGGTTGTGTGTGGGGATGAGGTGATAGTCAAGGTTGTCTTTCAGGCGCAGGCCCTATCAGCGGGGCCGAGTTGCGCCTGCGCGCGTGGCTTAATCCCAGGCGCGAGGCCAGGTTTCTTCCAGATGAGGGCCCAGGCGTACTGCCGAGACCATGGTGGCGAGCCCCGTGGCATTGTCGGTCTCGACGGCGATCCCGCATAACGTGCCCTTACCCTGCGCCGCTTCCAGGCGCGTGCCGGGGGTCTTCTGCAGGAAGCGCCGCAGGGGCTCATCCTTCTGCATGCCGAGGATCGAATCGTAATCGCCGCACATGCCCGCATCGGACAGGTAGGCGGTGCCGCCGGGGAGAATGCGGTGGTCGGCGGTGGGCGTGTGCGTATGGGTGCCGACGACGAGGCTGGCGCGGCCATCGAGGAAGTGGCCGAAAGCCTGCTTCTCGCTGGTGGCCTCGGCATGGACATCGACGATGACGGCGTCCGCCACCTCGCCGAGGGGGCAGGCCGAGAGTTCTCGCTCGGCGGAGGCGAAGGGATCGTCCAGCGCATCCATGTAGATGCGGCCCATGACGTTGAGAACGAGGACGCGGGCGCCGCCCCGCGTCTCGACCACGGTGGCGCCGCGTCCCGGTGTGCCCGGCGGGTAGTTCGCCGGGCGGACGAGCCGCGTTTGCCGCTGGATGAAGACGAGAGCTTCGCGCTGGTCGAAGGAATGGTTGCCCAGCGTCACCGCATCGGCGCCCGCCTGGAGGAGCTCGTCGCAGATCGCCTCGGTGATGCCGAAGCCGCCGGCCGCGTTCTCGCCGTTGATGACCACACAATCGAGGCGCCAGCGCTCACGCAGCTTCGGCAGCCGGTCCATCACCGCATTGCGGCCGGGTCGGCCCACCACATCGCCGAGGAAGAGAAGTCGCATGCGTCGCTGTCAGTCCCGGACGAGCGGGACCGGTCCCGCTTCCGTAATGAGGTGGTCGAGGGGTTGGTCGTGCGGCTCGGAGGGCACGTACTCCACTTCCTGCACGGAAAAGGCGATGCCGATCGTCAGGACGGGGCCGTTGCGGGAGAGCCGGTCGATCGCCTGATCGTAATAGCCGCGTCCGTAGCCGATGCGGTGCCCGCGCCGGTCGAAGGCGGCGAGCGGAACGATGAGGGCGGTGGGATCGAGGGGGGACAGGTCGTCGCGCGGTTCGCTGAGACCGAAGGAACCCGGAACCAGCGCCTCACCGGCGCGCCATTCGCGGAAGACGAGGCCCTCCGGCGTCACCTTCGGCAGGGCGACTCGCTGGCCGCGCGCGAACAGCATCCCGATGAGAGGGAGGGGATCGACTTCGCTGCGGATCGCCCAGAAGGCACCGACGATGGGAGCCTGGGCGAGGGGCTCGACCTGCATCACACTCTCGGCGATCCGTAATCCGCCGACCCGGCGGGTCTCGGGGGCGAGGCCATCGCGGCGGGCGAGGGCATCCTTGCGAAGGGCGGCCTTCAGGGCGGGGAAATCAGAGTGCGGAGCCACGTGAGCCGTTGGAGTTGCGATCCCGGGAAACCTACAGTGTAGGTGGGCGCCGTGTTGGCCAAGTCCAGGGACAGGGCCAGGGACAGCTCCCTGGGGAGTCGATAAGGCCCCGGGGAAAAGTACTCCTGACGAACCCCGCAGCACCGCATCACTCATGTAGCGTCGGCCGGCCGTGGGCGCCAGGGGGGAGCGCGCGCAATCATGCGCCAGAGGCCATCATCCCGCCGCCAGCGCGTGAGCCAGACGCTCGATCCGGTCCGCCGCACGGCCGAGCCCGTCCGCGATGCGCGCCTCCTCTTCGGCACGGAGGGAATCCGCACTCTCGACGCGGTCCCGGAGGGCCGCCGTCTCTGTCTCGAGCTCTGCGAGACGGCGCTTCAGTTCCGCCAATTCGTCCGCCTGAGTCAGGGCGGCCATGACGTGAAGACGCATGTCGCCGATCTCGCCGAAGGATTTCCGCATCCCGGTCACGCGGGTGTCGAGTTCCGCGGCCAGCGCCGAGAGATGCGCCTCTTCGCCTTCGGCGCAGGCCATCCGGTAGCTCTTGCCGTCGATGGTGACGCTGATCTGAGGCATGTCCGATAGGGTTGGTGTGAGAGAGGCGGGTTTAACGCGCGGCGCGGGGATGGGCCAGCACGCCCTCCACCGCTTCGATCGCCCGGCCGAGGCGGTGGCCGACATCGCTGGTCGTCGCCTCCACCGTGGCGAGGCGGGCGCTGGCAGCGTCGAGCTCCGCCGCGAGGCGCGCCCGGTCCTCCGCCATGATCGCGAGTTCCGTCTCCAGGTCGCCGGGCTCGCGCTCGGCTTCGAGGCGATGGGTCACCGACGCTTCCAGCCGGGTCAGGGCCGTCTCCAGCCGGGCAAGGGCGTGGTCGACGTTCGGCCGCTCGGGCGTCGGGATCATCGTTGTACCTTCCGCCGGGTCATGGATCTGCCCGTCCACTTGTTTCGGAAAATCGGATTTGTAGCCAAATCGCTACCGATACGCGCGCGAAATCGCTGCTTTGCCATCATATGCGGGGAAGGAGAACGAATCGATCAGGCAAAACCTTTGCCAGCGGTTTCCCTCATGTTAGAGACCGCGCGCTCCTCGAACCGACCGTCAGATTGGGAATTCGAGCCCGTGACCCGTTCAACACTCGTTCCCGCATCGGTCCATTCATGGGCGCATGAGGGGTCGAGGACGGGCGATGCGGTTCATCTGACGTTCAACGGTGCACATGACACAGCGACGCCGAATGGCGGCTCCGCCCCTCCGGCCCGCTGTCTCGCTCTTGCTGCTTACGGGTTCCGCGAGGTCGGCGCCCGGTACATAGAAGGATTCACGCCGTGTCGGTGAAGGTTGCCATCAACGGGTTCGGACGCATCGGCCGCAACATCCTGCGCGCCATCCACGAGGCCGGCCGCAAGGATATCGAAGTCGTCGCGATCAACGATCTCGGCCCCGTCGAGACCAATGCCCACCTGCTGCGCTTCGACTCCATCCACGGCCGTTTCAACGCCAAGGTCGAAGTGGATGGCGAGTTCATCGTCGTCGACGGTCAGCGCATCAAGGTCACGGCCGTGCGCAACCCGGCCGAGCTGCCGCACCGCGAGCTCGGCGTCGACATCGCCCTCGAATGCACCGGCATCTTCACCTCGAAGGACAAGGCCAAGGCGCATCTCGATGCCGGCGCCAAGCGTGTCATCGTCTCGGCCCCCGCCGACGGTGCCGACCTGACCGTGGTCTACGGCGTCAACCACGACAAGCTGACAGCCGACCACCTCGTCATCTCGAACGCCTCCTGCACCACCAACTGCCTCGTGCCGGTAGCCAAGGTGCTCAACGATCTCGTCGGGATCGAGCGCGGCTTCATGACGACGATCCATTCCTACACCAACGATCAGCCCTCCCTCGACCAGATGCACAAGGACCTGTACCGGGCCCGTGCCGCCGCGCTGTCGATGATCCCGACTTCCACGGGGGCCGCCAAGGCCGTCGGCCTCGTCCTGCCGGAGCTGAAGGGCAAGCTCGACGGAACCTCGATCCGCGTGCCGACCCCCAACGTTTCGGCGGTCGACCTCGTGTTCACCGCCAAGCGCCAGACCTCCGTCGAGGAGATCAACAACGCGATCCGCGCCGCAGCCGATGGTCCGTTGAAGGGCGTGCTGGCCTATACCGACCAGCCCAACGTCTCCATCGACTTCAACCACGATCCTCACTCGTCCACGTTCCACCTCGACCAGACCAAGGTGATGGACGGCACGTTCGTGCGTATCCTGTCCTGGTACGACAACGAGTGGGGCTTCTCGAACCGCATGGCCGACACGGCCGTGGCGATGGGCAAGCTGCTCTGAGAGCGGCGCTCCGGGGGGGCCTTCGGGCCGCCCGACAAGCCTCGCCAACGATATCCTGTGATCGACCAGCAACGGTGCGTCTGAAATGACCGAGCCTTCGCCGACCCCGTCCACCGGAAACACCTTCATCCCGGGCGCCAAGCCGCTCGAGAACAAGCCACTCGAGAATAATCCGCCCCCGTCGACCGGTATCGTGCCCGAGACCCAGGCCATCGCCAACCAGAAGGCGACACCGCCCGCCGTCGTCGGCAAGGCCGAGCCTGTGTCCTCCTCGCCCGGCAGCGATCAACTCGCGCGGATCGAGGACAAGTGCGCGCGGATCGAGGACAAGTACGCCCGCTCCGAGGCTCTGCTCTCCCGCGTGGAGGAGAAGATCGAAGGTGCGACCACTCGCATGAGTGAGGCGGCGCGCCAATCCGATCTGGCCGCCCTGCGAAGCGAAGTCCGCGCCGTCGCCGACAGGACCCGCCGGTTGCCCGGTTCCGGCGCGCTGGTGCTGACCGCGGTCATCACGGCCGTGCTCACCGTGGCGTTAACCATCGCCGCACAGCGCTTCCATCTCGACGGGCTTCTCCCTCCGCGCTGATAGTTTCCTCAACGACATTGAAGGCCAGGATGACCGCTTTCCGCACCCTCGACGATGCCGGCTCTCTTCAGGGCAAGCGCGTACTGCTCCGCGTCGACCTGAACGTGCCGATGGAGGGGGAGCGCGTCACCGACGCGACCCGCATCGAAAGGATCGTCCCGACGATCCGGGAGATCGCCGATGGCGGCGGGCGCGTGGTGCTCCTGGCGCATTTCGGTCGCCCCAAGGGCAAGCCGGTGGTGGCCGATTCGCTGAAGCAGGTGGTCTCCGCGCTATCCCAGCATCTCGGCCGCCCGGTCGCCTTCGCGGAGGATTGCATCGGGGAGACAGCGTCGTCGGCCGTGTCGGCACTGAAGGATGGCGACGTCCTCCTCCTGGAGAACACCCGCTTCCACACCGGCGAAGAGAAGAACGAGGCCGGTTTCGTGGCGGCGCTCGCTGCCAACGGCGACGTCTTCGTCAACGAGGCCTTCTCGGCCGCGCATCGCGCCCATGCCTCGACCGAGGGCCTCGCCCATGTACTGCCGGCCTATGCCGGCCGGCTGATGCAGGCGGAGCTCGACGCCCTGACCAAGGGGCTCGAGTCGCCGACACGGCCGGTCATCGCTCTGGTCGGCGGCGCCAAGGTGTCGTCGAAGATCGATCTCCTGCAGAACCTCGTCGCCAAGGTGGACATGCTCGTCATCGGTGGCGGCATGGCCAACACCTTCCTGCACGCCCAAGGGAAAGCCGTCGGCAAGTCCTTGTGTGAAAAGGATCTCGCCGAGACGGCGCTCCGCATCCTCGACGCCGCTGCAGCCGCCAAGTGCCGCATCATCCTGCCCGTCGACGCGGTGGTCGCGACCGAGTTCAAAGCCAACGCGGCGCATGAGACCGTGGGTGTCGACGCCGTGTCGGAGACCGGCATGATCCTCGATGCCGGCCCGGCCTCGGTCGCCGAGATCGACGCCGCCATCGACGAGGCTGCGACCCTGGTCTGGAACGGCCCTCTCGGCGCCTTCGAACTGACGCCCTTCGACGCCGCGACGGTGGCGGCGGCGCGCCACGCGGCCGAGCGTACCAAGGCCGGCAAGCTCGTCTCAGTGGCGGGCGGCGGCGACACGGTGGCCGCCCTCAACCATGCCGGCGTCGCCGACGATTTCTCCTACGTATCCACCGCCGGTGGCGCGTTCCTCGAATGGCTGGAAGGCAAGGTCCTGCCTGGCGTCGAGGCACTGCGCGTCAAGGGGTGATCGGTTCCATCTCAGGTCCCATCACCTCGCGCTGAGGCGCCCGCGGCATCGGGCTTCGAAGGAGGGCTCCGGCATCCTCCGGGCGAACTGGAGGGCTCCTTTGAGGTCTTCGCTCCGCTTCGGCACCTGAGGATGAGGTGTTTGGGTCGGATTTTGGGATGACGACACAGCGTTCTGTCGCCGAAGGCTTCGGGATGGAGTTGCGACGGACCCGGTAAGGTCCGACAAGGCAGACATATTTCAGTGGATGGCGGCCCATTGCGTCGGCCCCATCGTTTGAGGAGACACCAATGGCACGCATCACCCTGAGGCAGCTCCTGGATCACGCCGCCGAATACGAATACGGCGTGCCGGCTTTCAACCTGAACAACATGGAGCAGGGCCTCGCCATCATGGCAGCGGCGGATGCCACCGATTCGCCGGTGATCCTGCAGGCGAGCAGGGGCGCGCGCGCCTATGCCAACGACGTGGTGCTGGCCAAGCTCATCGACGGCCTCGTGGAGATCTATCCCCACATCCCCGTCTGCATGCATCTCGACCACGGCAACAACGAAGCCACCTGCGCCACCGCCATCCAGTACGGCTTCACCTCGGTGATGATGGACGGCTCCCTGAAGGCCGACGGCAAGACCCCCGCCGACTACGCCTACAATGTCGAGATCACCGGCAACGTCACCCGCATGGCCCATTGGGCCGGCGTCTCGGTGGAGGGCGAGCTCGGCGTGCTAGGTTCGCTGGAGAGCGGCCAGGGCGAGGCCGAGGACGGCCACGGCGCCGAGGGCGTGCTGAGCCACGACCAGCTCCTCACCGACCCGGAAGAGGCGGTGAAGTTCGTCACCGCCACCAAGGTCGACGCGCTCGCCGTTGCCATGGGCACGAGCCACGGTGCCTATAAGTTCACCCGCCAGCCCGATGGCGACGTGCTGGCCATGAACGTGATCGAGGAGATCCACCGCCGCCTGCCGACGACCCACCTCGTCATGCACGGCTCCTCCTCGGTGCCGCAGGACCTGCAGGACATCATCAATTCCTACGGCGGCCAGATGAAGCCGACCTGGGGCGTGCCGGTGGCCGAGATCCAGCGCGGCATCAAGCACGGCGTGCGCAAGATCAACATCGACACCGATAACCGCATGGCCATGACCGGTCAGATCCGGAAGGTGCTCACCGAGAACCCGGCCGAGTTCGACCCGCGCAAGTATCTGAAGCCCGCCATGGACGCGATGACGAAGCTCTGCCGCCAGCGTTTCGAGGAGTTCGGCACCGCCGGCCAGGGCTCGAAGATCCGCCCGATCTCGGTCTCCGAGATGGCCAAGCGTTATGCCAACGGCTCGCTCGACCCGAAGATCGGCGCCGCCTGAGTCCCTGTTTCATGCTTTCGGATCGCATCCGGAACCATGCCGTGACGCGGTGATCTCGCATCGCCTGTCCCCGAGACGCGGAGCCCGCGTCTCGGGATGATGCTGTTAGGACGAGAAGAATGGCCGAACCCCGCACCCGCCTCGCCCTGCTGTCTCCCCATCGGGTGGATTCCGACCGGGCCGATGCCCTCGCCGAAGCGCTGACCGCCGCCTGTGCGGCCGGAGACGTGGCGGCGGTGCTCCTGCGGCTCGCCCCGGCCGACGAGCGCAGCCTCGTGAACCTCGTCAAGCGGCTCGCTCCGGCGGCGCAGTCGACTGGCGCCGCCCTGGTCATCACGGTCTCCGACTTCGCCGGCGATGTCGTCAGCGTGGCCGCGCGGGGCGGGGCGGACGGCGTTCACCTCGACAAGGCGCGGGATGGAGCCCTGCAGGATCTGCGCGAACGCCTCAGCGACGGTCGCATCCTCGGGGCCGGCGGGCATGAGCAGAAGCATGCGGCCATGGAGGCTGGCGAGGCCGGTGTCGATTACGTGATGTTCGGGGGGATCTACTCGGACGGGATCGCGCCCGATGCCGATACCGTGCGTGAGCGCGCGCAATGGTGGGTCGAGATCTTCGAGACACCGTGCATCGCCGTTGCCCATGACCTCGCACAGGTGGAGGGGCTGCTGGCGACGGGAGCGGAATTCCTCGGGCTCGAGAGCCATCTGTGGATGGGAGAAGGGGCCGATATCCGCGCCATCCAGGCACAGGTCGCAGCTTCGGAGGCTGATACGTGAGGGCGCTTCGCAAGCTCGCCCTCGCTCTCGCCATGGCCGAGGCTTGGTCGTCCGCCGCCTCGGCAGAAGCGCCGAAGGTGATGCCGACCGATCCGGCCGTGCCGCAATCCCTGACATCTCGTCCCAAGGAAACTCTGAAGGGGCAGCTGCGGGACCTCCCGACCCCGTATTCCATCGGCGCGGCTGGCGCCGTGCCACCCCGCTCGAAGACGGAGCCGGATATCGCGTTCGGCGCTTACCAGCGCGGGCAATATACCACCGCCTTCCGCGAGGCGACGAAGCGGATCGCCGCCGACAATAAGGACGCCGCGGCGATGACGCTGCTCGGCGAGCTCTACAACCAGGGCCTCGGTGTGAAGCAGGACCCGGTGAAGGCGGCGGAATGGTATCGCCTCGCCGCCAACCAGGGCGACACCCACGCCATGGCCTCTCTCGGCCTGATGTCGATCGATGGCCGTGGCGGCACGAAAGATCCGAAAGCCGGGCGACGCTGGCTCGAACAGGCCTCCCTCAAGGGCGACACCACGGCCGCCTACAACCTCGCCCTGATCCTGATCGGGACGGGGACCGAGCCGGACGAGGCCAAAGCCGCCGACTTGTTCCGCAAGGCGGCCGAGGGCGAGATCGGTCCGGCGCAGCACGATCTTGGCGTGCTCTACCTCCAGGGGAGGGGGGTGCCGAAGGATCCCAAACAGGCGGCCGAGTGGTTCCGACGCGCGGCCGATAATGGCGATCTCGCCGGCGAGGTCGAGTTCGCGATCCTGCTGTTCAACGGCATCGGCGTCGAGAAGGACGAGGCCCGCGCGGCTCGCTACTTCCTCCACGCTGCGTCGCGCGGCAACGCCATCGCGCAGAATCGCGTGGCCATCCTCTATGCCCTGGGACGGGGTATCCAGAAGAACCCTGTCGAGGCGGCTGCCTGGAATCTCGCCGCCGCAGCCCAGGGGCGCTCCGACCCGAAGCTGGACGAGACCCTTGCCGGCCTCACCGCCGAAGAGCGAAGCCGGGCCGAGCGACTGGCTGAGGCGCGGATGAAGGTGGAGTAAGCCCGCGCAGCGCGGGCAAGTGTCAATTCGGCATCCATGGGAGCCTGCGCGCGTTTCTCTTCTGCCCCGCATCGGCGAGGGGTGAGACGCGCCGCAAACATGCTATGGCCGCGCGAGACCGTTCTTTGAATCGACCCGGACCTTTGCATCGATGATCAGCTCACCCCTCATGACCGTCATGGTCGACGCCGTCCGCAAGGCCGCCCGCGGCCTCAAGCGCGACTATGGCGAGATCGAGAACCTCCAGGTTTCGCGCAAGGGCCCCGGCAACTTCGTCTCCGCCGCCGACCGCAAGGCTGAAGAGGTGCTGCGCGATGCCCTGATGAAGGCGCGTCCCGGCTATGGCCTGATTCTCGAGGAATCGGGAAACATCGAAGGGCAGGACAAGAGCCACACCTGGCATGTCGACCCGCTCGATGGCACCACCAACTTCCTCCACGGCATCCCCCATTTCGCGATCTCGGTGGGTCTCGAACGCGAGGGCCAGATCGTCGCCGGCGTCATCTACGATCCGGCCAAGGACGAGCTGTTCGTGGCCGAACGCGGGAAGGGCGCCTATCTCAACAACCGCCGCCTGCGCGTCTCCGGCCGGACGGACATGGCCGACGCCCTCGTGGCCTATGGTTCGCCTTATCTCGGACGCGGCGACCACCCGAAGCTCCTGCGCGAGGTCGCGGCCGTGATGGCGGTGACCGGCGGCGCCCGCCGCTTCGGCTCGGCTGCTCTCGATCTCGCCTACGTCGCCTGCGGTCGCTCGGACCTTTACTGGGAGCGTGACCTGCAGACCTGGGACATCGCGGCCGGCATCATCCTGGTGCGCGAGGCCGGTGGCTTCGTCACCAGCGCGGATGGCGGCGCAGAGCCTCTTGCCGCCCGCTCGGTGGCCGCCGGCAACGAGAGCCTGCACGGCGACCTCGTGAAGATCCTGCGTCGCGCCAACGCGTGAAGGTGCGAAGCCGGGCCTTGGTCATGTGCTCGGGCGCCGGGCTCCGTGTCTGACTGTCAGGATGACGACCGCGTCCGCGCGCTCGTCGACCGTGTAGTAGATAAGATCGGGCAAGCGAGGCACTGCGAACCGGCGCACGCGCTTCGGCAGACGCCGCCCCACCTCCGGATAGCGGCCGACGAGGTCGAACGCATCTTCGATGGCCCTACCGACGCTTCGCGCGGCAGCGGGATGCCGTTCATGGATATAATCCGCGATCTCTCGCAGCCTCCGCGGGGCCGTTGCGGAGACGAGGAGCTTCACCGTTCGAAGCTCCGAAAAGCCGCTGAGACTTCTTCGGCCGAGGCGTATTCACCGCGGCCGACCTCCGCCATGGCGTCCAGCACGTCTTGGAGATGGTCCGGGTCGATATCGTCCGCGCCGCCGATCTCCGTCATGCTGATGATGGCCTGTGCAATCGTGTCCTGATCTGCACGCGGCATCCGCCGGACTGCTTCGACCGCCTTCTCCAGTAAATCCGTCATGTTTCACCTCGCTGGCGCATCATAGTCAGTTCCAACTGTCCACGAGAAGGGGGCGAGGGCCGGGAACACTGACCGCGATGGCGCCATGCGGCGCCGGGATCGGCGACCGGACGGGTATGCCCCTCTGGTCCCGGGGCACCGCATCTGATCTAAGCCGCGACAGAATTTGCTGAAGAGAGCCACCCGAATGGAAGCCCGCCGCCACTCCGCGCTGAAGGATTCGATCCGCTCGATCCCGGATTACCCGAAGCCCGGCATCGTCTTTCGCGACATCACCACGCTGCTGAGCGACCCGCGTGCATTCCGCCGGGCCGTGGATTCGCTCGTCCACCCTTTCGCGGGCGGGCGGATCGATCAGGTGGCGGGAATCGAGGCGCGGGGCTTCATCCTCGGCGGCGCGGTGGCGCATCAGCTCTCATCGGGCTTCGTGCCGATCCGCAAGAAGGGCAAGCTGCCCCACAAGACCGTCTCCATCGCCTACGCCCTGGAATACGGCACCGACGAGATGGAAATCCACGTGGACGCCATCAAGCCGGGCGACAAGGTGCTGCTGGTCGACGACCTCATCGCCACCGGCGGTACGGCCTGCGCGGCGGTGAACCTGCTGCGCCAGATCGGCGCCGAGGTGGTGGCTGCCTGCTTCGTCATCGACCTACCCGAGATCGGCGGAGCGCAAAAGCTGCGCGACCTCGACGTTCCGGTGCGGACGCTGATGGAATTCGACGGGCATTGAATGCGCGCCGCTTCCTTCTCTTCTGTGCGGGAGAAGGTGGCCCGCGCCGGCGGGTCGGATAAGGGGAGTGCCATCATCCGGAGAGGTCTTTCCCTCCCCCTTTGCGGGGGAGGGGGCTTTCGCACTAAGCCGCGAGGCTCTCGAACAACCCGCGCCCGTCGACCCCGCCGATGAGACCTTCGACGAAGTTCTCCGGGTGGGGCATCATCCCGAGCACGTTGAGCTTTTCGCTGTAGATGCCAGCGATGGAGTTCAGCGAGCCATTGCGGTTGGCATCCACGGTCAGCTCGCCAGCCGCATCGGCATAACGGAAGGCCACGCGGCCTTCGCCTTCGAGCCGGGAGATGGTCTCGGGATCCGCGAAGTAATTACCCTCGCCATGCGCCACGCAGACGTCGATCACCTGTCCCTTGGTATAGGCCGAGGTGAAGCGGGTATCGGCGCGCTCCACCCGCAGCATCTGGCGATGGCAGATGAAGCGCCGGTCGACGTTGCGCATGAGCACACCGGGCAGCAGGCCCGATTCGCATAAAATCTGGAATCCGTTGCAAATGCCGAGCACCAGTCCGCCGCGCGCGGCGTGGTCACGAACGGCGTCCATGGCGGCTGCGCGGCCAGCAATGGCGCCACAGCGGAGATAGTCGCCGTAAGAGAAGCCGCCGGGCAGGACCGCGAGATCGGTTCCGGCGGGAAGCGCCGTATCGGTGTGCCAGACCTTGACCACCTCCGCGCCGGCGAGGCGCAGGGCGCGGGCGACGTCACCGTCGCGGTTGGAGCCGGGAAAGACGACGATCGCGGCGCGCATCAGACGATCTCGATCTCGTAATTCTCGACGACCGTGTTCGCCAGCAGCTTCTCGCAGGCGCTCTTCAGAATCGCTTCGGCGCTGGCAGGATCGGTGTCGGCGATCTCGACATCGAACACCTTGCCCTGGCGGACACCTTCGATCCCTGAAATGCCGAAGGACGAGAGCGCGGCTTCGATCGCCTTGCCCTGAGGGTCGAGCACGCCGGTCTTCAGGGTGACGATGATGCGGGCTTTCATGGGTTCGGACTCGATGCTGTGGCTCGGCCCGTCAGGCGATAGTCGGGAAATGCCGACCATGCAACGCGGCGGGGCCATCGTAGCGGTGGTGCGCAGTCCAGCGAGAGACGCAGAGCGGACCCGAGTTCGAGATACGACGCGTATCGCCCGATCAGCGGCGTGCTGCGGGCGCGGCGTTGCGAATCGGTTCGATGCTCACCGCCCGGCGCCAGAGCTGCAGCATGATCCAGGCGGCGATCGAACTGAATAGGACCATCAGCACATGGCCAACGGTGTCGCCGAGATCGAACAGACCGGCCAATGCCCAACCGGCAGCGATAGCCACTGCGAAAACTTCGGTGCCCACCAGCACCATCATGCTGACGATCGTGATCAGGTTGCGCGTGTTCACGGGGATACGTCTCCGTCGGCCCCGGTGCAGCGATTGCGGCGGGAGACCGGTGCTTTACAGCGCCGGTCCGGTTCCACGCAACATCACGCCACCGAGCCCGTCGTCGGGGTTGGATCAGCGCGGCGCGCGCTTGGCCAGGATGCGCTGCAGCGTGCGACGATGCATGTTGAGCCGGCGGGCAGTCTCGGAGACGTTCCGACCACACAACTCGTAGACGCGCTGGATATGCTCCCAGCGCACGCGATCGGCCGACATCGGGTTTTCCGGCGGGTCGGCCCGCTCGCCCGGCTGGGCCATCAGCGTACCATGGATTTCATCCGCATCGGCCGGCTTGGCGAGATAGTCGAACGCGCCGAGTTTCACCGCCGTTACGGCGGTGGCGATGTTGCCGTAACCGGTCAGGATGACGCCCCGCGCTTCGGGGCGCTTCTCCTTCAGCCGCGCGATCACGTCGAGGCCGTTGCCGTCGCCGAGCCGCATGTCGATGACCGCGAATGCGGGTGCGCGGTTCTCGACGAGCGAGACGCCTTCGGCGACGCTTTCGGCCACCTGCACGTCGTAGCCCCGCGCTTCCATCGCCCGCGCCAAGCGGGTCGAGAACGGCCGATCGTCATCCACGATCAGCAGCGAACGGTCGGAAAAAGCCGCCAGCGGATCGGATTCCGAAGTCTGCAGCACATCGGCGGCAGGCGCCGGACTTCCACTCTGCGTCAGCATCTGACGCTCCTCCATTTTCCAAGATCGAATTGTTAGCAACTTATATAGGGGCCGTACTGCGTTCCGTCAGGGGCACCTGAGCGCTCATTTCGGTACCGCGCCTCGGAATCGTGTCACGCTCGAAGATGTGGCGCGCCCAGGATACGCGGACTACGGCTCCGGTTGCTTGGTGCCCGGATACGTTTGAGAGCGTAAGCTGTGCGCCGGAGCGTTCGATCAGTGTCTTTGCAATGAACAATCCAAGGCCGAGGCCGGCGCCGACGCTGTTCCCGCCACGCGTTTTGTCGGGGCTGCGGGTGGTGACATAGGGCTCGCCCGCCCTCAGCAGGATCTCGCTCGAGAAGCCCGGGCCGTCGTCGCTGATCTCCAGGGAGACCCTGTCGAGGGTCCAGCGCGCTTCGATGACGACGCGGCTGGTGGCGAAGTCCACGGCGTTGTCGACGATGTTGGCGAGCCCGAACAGGACCCCCGGATTACGCCGGCAGGCAGGTTCGACCCCGTCGCCCCGGCTGGTGACGTCGAGCGCGATGCCCATGGCGCGCTGGGGCGCCACCAGTTCCTCCACGAGATGGCTCAGCGTGACGGTCTGGAGGATGCCGGCTTCGTCGCCATCGAGGGATGTCAGTTTCGACAGGATACCGCGGCAGCGGTCCACCTGATCGCGCAGGAGGTTGAGGTCGTCCTTCACTGCGGGGGACGCCGTGGGTGCGAGCTGGCGCGTGAGTTCCTTGGTGACGAGCATGATCGTGCCGAGTGGCGTGCCGAGTTCATGCGCGGCCGCTGCCGCTAACCCGTCGAGCTGCGACAGGTGCTGTTCCCGCGCCAGCACGAGTTCCGTGGCCGCGAGGGCCTGCGCGAGCTGCCGCGTCTCGTCGGCGACCTTCCAGGCATAGACGCCGGTGAAGGCGGTGCCGAGGAGGATCGCCGTCCAAACCCCCGAGACGTAGAGGAAGGGGAGTTCGAGCCGCCCGTCCGCGAACCACGGCAATGGCCGGTGGATCAGCGCCAGCATGGTGGCGAGACCCACTGCGAGAAGTCCGAGCGCCAGCGTCCGTTCCGGCGGAAGGGCCGTCGCCGAGATCAGGACCGGGGCGAGGAAGAGCAGCGAGAACGGGTTCTGCAAGCCGCCGGTGAGGAAGAGGAGGGCGGCGAGCTGAATGATGTCGAAGGCGAGGAGCAGGGCCGCCGAATCGTCGCTCAGGCGGTAGCTCGCGGGAAACCGGATCCTCAGGGCGAGGTTCAGCCAGGACGACGCCGCGATGACGAGGAAGCACCAGCCGAAAGGCAGAGGCAGGCCGAGGCCGAACTGCGCCCCGACCACGGCCGCACTCTGCCCGGTGATCGCGAGCCAGCGCAGGCGCACGAAAGTGTCGAGACGGAGATGCCGGGCATCGCGAACGAAGCCGTTGGTGCTCATGTCGATCATGTCTGCTCAACGATAGTGCTCGGCTGGCGGGAATCCATGGCTCGCCCTCCGATTGCACCCGTCCCTGCGCAATCATGCCCCGCGCGGTCCCACCTCGCACACGCGTCGATCCGAACGTTTCCCGGCGCGCGGCGTTCTCTAGCGCGCCCGGTCGCGAGGGACGACGCGACGCGGGACGACGAGGAGGGGCGGATATGAGCTTGGCCTACACTTGGTATGAGTTCGGGCGGATGATGACGGCGCCGGCCCGTCTCACCGCGGACATGGTCAAGCACAGCCTGCAGAATCCCGCCAACCCGCTCGCCTACTCGCCCTACGCGAAGTCCATGGCCGCCGCTTGCGAGATGTTCGAGCGCGGAACCCGCCGTTATGCCAAGCCGGCCTTCGGCCTCACCGGAACCTGGATCGACGGCGCCAGCGTGCCGGTGAGCGAACGGGTGGTGTGGGAAAAGCCGTTCTGCCGGGTCCTGACCTTCGACCGCTCGTTCGCGCGCGGTCCCTCCGAGCCGCAGCCCAAGCTCCTGATCGTGGCACCGATGTCCGGGCACTACGCCACGCTCCTGCGCGGAACCGTGGAGGCGATGCTCCCCAACCATCAGGTCTTCATCACAGATTGGACGGATGCGCGCCTCGTGCCGATCACCAGCGGGCGGTTCGATCTCGACACGTATATCGACTACCTGAAGGAGATCTTCGTCGCTCTCGGGCCGGACCTTCACGTCATGGCCGTCTGTCAGCCGGCGGTGCCGGTGCTCGCTGCCGTGGCACTGATGGAGGCGCAGGGCATCACGCCGGTGCCGCGCTCAATGACCCTTATGGGCGGCCCCATCGATACCCGCCGGTCGCCCACCGCCGTCAATGGCCTGGCGCAGGAGCGCGGCACGGAATGGTTCGAGCGCAACTGCATCACCATCGTGCCGCTAACGTATCCGGGCGCCTTGCGGAGCGTCTATCCCGGCTTCTTCCAGCTCGGCGGCTTCATGGCGATGAACCTCGATCGCCACGTCAACGCCCATACCGAGATGTTCGACCATCTCGTGACCGGCGACGGCGATTCCGCCGAGAAACATCGAGAATTCTACGACGAGTATCTCGCGGTGATGGATCTCACGGCCGAGTTCTACCTGCAGACGGTCAAGACCGTCTTCGTGGACCACGCCCTGCCCAAGGGTGAGATGCTCCATCGCGGCGAGCGAGTGGACCTTGCTGCCATCCGGACCTGCGCGATCCTCGCCATTGAGGGCGAGAACGACGATATTTCCGGCGTCGGGCAGACCAAGGCCTCCCTCGACCTGACTCCGAACCTGTCGCCCGAGCGCAAGGCTTATCACCTGCAGGAACGCGTGGGGCATTACGGGGTGTTCAATGGCTCGCGCTATCGCACCATCATCGCGCCGAGGATCGCTTCCTTCATCCGCGACATGCAGGCCCTTCCGGCCATCGAAGAACGCCCGGCAGCGTGATGCGGGCGGGGCGCGCGAAAGTTCTGGACGTGAACCACGCACAGATGGCGGTGGCGGGAGGCTGCCGTTAAGCTGACCCGATGAGAGTCGCCCTGCTGCGCGGGTCCGATCCCGACCATATCGACATCCTCCACGAGGGCGTTAAGTTCCGTGTCGTCCTGCGCCGCCGCCCGACGGCGCGCAGGCTGACATTGCGCGTCTCGAGCGCCACCGGCGAGGTGGTGATGACCTTGCCGGCGCGGACCTCCCTGGCCGTGGCCCGCACTTTCGCGGTGAGCCATGGCGGCTGGATCGCCATGCGGCTCGCCAAGGTTCCGGATCGGGTGGCGTTCGAGGCGGGGGCCGAGCTTCCCTTGCGCGGCGTGCCTCATCGCATTCTCCATCGCAGCGAGCGCAGCGGGGTAACGCTCGTGACGGAGGCGGAGAACGGACCTGCGCTCTCCGTGGCGTGCGAAGCTCCTCACCTGCCGCGCCGTGTCAGGGATTTTCTCGAACGGGAGGTGCGCAAGGATCTAGCGCGGTCGGTCTCCTACTATACCGAAAAGCTCGGGCAGGGGCCGAAACGGATCACCGTCCGCGACACCCGCTCGCGCTGGGGATCCTGCACCGCGCGCGGCGAGCTGAACTTCTCATGGCGCCTGATCCTGGCGCCACCCCTGGTGCTCGATTACCTCGTGGCGCACGAGATGGCCCACCTGCGCGAGATGAACCATTCCTCACGCTTCTGGTCCCTGGTGGGATCCCTGTGCCCACATGTGGAAGAGGCCGAGCGCTGGCTCAAGCGCAACGGCGCCAGCCTCCATCGCTACGGCTGAGGCGCAACCGGACACCCGTCGGTCCGGAACCGGCATCTGGTACCACCCGCCTCCGCCCCCAATGCGTCTCAAGGCAGTGAAGCACCGTCGGATGCAGGTTCGTATTGGCAAGCCGATGCTTTACCTCGCGGAGACCTTTGGAGCATCATGGGTTTTCGAACGTAAAACCGATGAGCGCGTTCGCGAAACCTGTCCGCAAGCGAACGTATGCCATCCCCTCTGCACATCCGGGGCATTGCGGATCCCGTCGGGCGTGCGCCTACGATGCGTATCCTCGACGAAGCCGTGTTTGGTCCACGAGTACGGGAATCTCATGGAGACAGTTGGCTTGGATCAAGAAACGGACGACAGCTGTGCTTCACGCATTTGAGCTCGGACGACCGATGGTCGCCTCGCGATCCGGCTATGGTAGTCGTCGATCCTCGGCCAACGCATGAGGTCGATCGAAAAGCCCGGCATCCAGCCGAGGACCGTGTAGAGGTAAGCATCCGCGACCGTAAAGCGGTCGCCCAGGAGATATGCCTTCTTGAGCAATGTCGCATCGATCAGATCGAGCCGCCTGAAAAGGCGTGTCTCGAAGGTGCTTCGTACAGGTTTGGGCAGGGTCTGGTTGAACAGGGGCGCAGCACCCGCGTGGATCTCGCTCGTGATGAAGTTGAGCCATTCCTGCAGACGGACCCGTTCCAGCGTTCCGTTCGCCGGCGCGAGACCTAGTTCCGGCCGGAGGTCGGCTAGATACTGAACGATGGCCGGTCCCTCCGTTAGCACCTCCCCATCATCGAGTTCGAGCGCAGCGACATATCCTTTCGGATTGACGGCGAGGAAGTCGCGGCCGTCCGAGGTCCGCTTGGTGCGATTGTCCACCCGCACGAGATCGTAGGACAGATTCAACTCCTGCAATACGATGTGCGGCGAGAACGAGCAGGTGCCGGGTGCGAAGAACAGCTTCATAGGATCGCCTGACGACAAGAGGAGCGTACTCGACATTGACGGGCGATTCTGGTGAAGGGAAATTAATTGGAGAGAATGCCTCATAAGCTGAGCTACTATGAACCTGACCCAACTCCGCGGCTTCATCGCTGTCGCTGAAGCGGGCAGCTTCACAGCGGCAGCGGCCGCCATGGGCATCACCCAATCCGGCCTAAGCCAAGCGCTCGCGGCCCTCGAGGAGGCGCTCGACATGAAGCTCCTCGTGCGGCAGCGGCAAGGGGTCGAGTTGACCGCATTCGGCGAGCGGGCGCTCGAACATGCGCGGACCGCCTGCGCACATCTCGATGCGATCGGGCGCGAAGCGCGAGAGGCTGCCGGCCAAGAGCATGGATCGCTGCGGATCGCTGCTTTTCCCAGCGTCATCGCGACCGTTTTACCTCCGCTCCTGCGGCGCTTCCACGCGCTACATCCTGGCATCGAGACCGTCATCCTGGAGACCGATGACCGGGAGGTTGAAACGTGGCTAGAGAGTGGCGCCGTCGATCTCGGGGTTGTTCTCAACCCGCCGCGGGACGTCGAAGCGATTCCCCTCGGGGAGGACGCGTGGGTCGGCGTCTTGCCGGCGGCTCATCGTTTCGGACGACATGGCAAACTGTCGCTCGCTACGCTTGTGGCCGAGCCGTTCGTCCTGGCTACTGGTGGGTGCCATCATCATGCCCGCACGCTCGCCGAGCAAGCGGGTCTGTCGCTGGCGGATATTCGGATCGAGGTTCGGGACTGGTCGAGCGCCATCGCCTTCATACGAGAGGGGCTCGGCAGCGGCATTGTACCGGAATCTACGTTGCCCGAGACGCGGAAAGGGTTGAAGGTCGTCCGGCTGGATCCCGCGATCTCCCGGCATTTCGGCTTGCTGGCGACCTTGGCTCGCAAACCATCCCGGCCTGCCGAACTGCTAATGTCGCTCGCGCGGCATCGAGCCGTGTGACCGGTCCCATCGGTCTCAGCCTGGCAGGCGCTTCGTGCGGCGGCTTCCAGAGTATGTCGCTGTATGACGCGTGCGATCAGCAAACCACGCGCCATGAGCCGCCGCTTTCGCTCCGTACTCATACGACCGCATACGGACGGTAGCTTACTGGCAACCCTATCTGGACACGGACTGGCGAGAACCCATCCGAGGCGGACGATGTCCGTCGTCGGGTGGGGGAGGCTACCCGCGAGCGCGCAAGATCCGGCGTCGCTCGACCTGCTCGACCGGCCAGGTCGGGCGGGCGTCGACATCGCCCGGTCGCATGGTGCGAGGGGCGACGCTGTCGCAGACTTCACGCTGGCGCAGGATCGTCGGGTTGCCGAACTCGTCGAGGCGGCGGACATATCCACCATCACGGCAGAAACCGGCGATCTCGGCCGAATTGCTGTTCACGCGGCCGCCCGGCATGCGCCGGATCGGCCGATGCTCGACTACGAGCGGACCGTCGCGGTTGAGGGACCGCTCGACATAGGTGGTCTCGTCCACCGGCAGCGACTGAGCCGCGGCGGAAGTAATGCCGGCGAAAGAGCCGCCGGCCAGACAGGCACTGGAAAGGATCAGGAACGCGGCGGTAGCAGGATATCGCATGGGCTCGGTCCGTTGGAACTGGTGGCTTTACACTCGGAACTAGGGCGTGTTCCCGCGAAACGATAGTCCGTGTTCGTAAACTAGTGGTCACGCTTGACACAGAATAGCCGCGCATGGTCGGAACACCGCTGGTTTCATCCGGTGCCCCTGGCCAGAAGGGGTGAGGCGAGAGGGATCGGCGCGTGGGTTTTCGAGGAATGCTGAGGCGCGCAAGGCGGGTCGCCAAGGGGCGGGCGACCGATGCGGGGCGTCTCGCACGGATCGGCCTCTTCTGCCTGGCCGGGTTGGCCGGTGTGATGCTGGCGGGGAGCGACCGCGCCGAGGCGCAGGGCATGGTCCGCAACACATTCGGTGATTGGCAGCTTCGCTGCGAGACGCCGGCGGGGGCGAAGGCCGAGCAATGCGCCCTGGTCCAATATCTGGCGGCTGAGGACAGGCCGAACCTGACCCTCGTCGTCATCGTCCTCAAGACAGCTGACAATCGCGGGTACCTCCTGCGCGTGGTGGCACCGCTCGGCGTGCTGCTGCCCTCGGGCCTCGGGCTGAAGATCGACAAGACCGATGTCGGGCGGGCCGGGTTCGTGCGCTGCCTCACCACCGGCTGCGTCGCCGAGGTGGTCATGGACGAGAACCTCATCAAGCAGTTCAGCGCCGGGGTGCAGGCCACGTTCATCGTGTTCCAGACCCCGGAGGAGGGGGTCGGCATCCCCCTTTCGATGAAGGGCTTCGGCGACGGGTTCACCAGCTTGAAATAGGTCTGTTCCGGCGCCCCGCGCCGGCAATTCAGCGGGATCTGAGGATGCGGACACGCGCGAAAACGGTAGGCATCGCCCTGATGGCGGTCCTCCTGCCCTGGTCAGCCAAGGCCGAGGACGGCAACTGGTTCACCAATATGCTGAAATACGGTGGGACCACAGTCCCGCCGTCGCAGCCGGCCGACCTCGGCGAGGTCTATTGCCCGACGGTCGATGTCGCGGAAAACGGTGCCGCCCTGCGCAGCTATGGCGGCCGGGCCGACGACAATGCGGGCCTGCGCAGCCAGATCACCTTGGGGCGTCTCGCCCGCGAATGCGTGCGGCTGGCCGATGGCTCGGTGAGCGTGAAGGTCGGTGTCGAGGGGCAGGTCCTCCTCGGACCGGCGGGCCGACCGGGTCGGTTCGAGGCCCCGGTCTATTTCACCATCAAGGCCGGGGACCAGATCATAGCGACCAGGGCGCGCAAGGTGTCGGTGTCGATCGGGCCGAATGAGGCGCAGGGGCTGTTCACGGTGATAGAGGAAAATCTCGTGGTCCCGCGCCCCTTGAGCGAGAGCTACGACATCGGCGTCTCGCTTCACGGAGCACCGGGCAAGGTGGCGGTAAAGCGCAAGCGCAAACCCGCGCCGGCTGCCGCCCAGGCCGAGACCAGTCCCGAAGCGGCGCAGTAGCATTCGGCCACGAGCTTCGATCGATCGCGCATGGAAAAAGGGGCCACCGCTCGCGCGGGGCCCCTTTTTCATACCATTCCGGTAGAAGCTTCTACTGAACCAGGCGTGGACCGCCCGACTGAACCTTCTCGTTCTCGGACATGATGCCGAGACGCTTGGCCACTTCCGTGTAAGCCTCGATCAGGCCGCCGAGATCCTTGCGGAACCGGTCCTTGTCGAGCTTGTCCTGGCTCTTGATGTCCCACAGCCGGCACGAATCCGGGGAGATCTCGTCGGCCACGACGATGCGCATCAGGTCGCCTTCCCAGAGGCGGCCGGTCTCGATCTTGAAGTCCACGAGGCGGATGCCGACGCCGAGGAAGAGGCCCGACAGGAAGTCGTTGACGCGGATGGCCAGGGCCATGATGTCGTCGATCTCCTGGGGCGTCGCCCAGCCGAATGCGGTGATGTGCTCTTCCGACACCATCGGGTCGTTGAGCGCGTCGTTCTTGTAATAGAACTCGATGATCGAACGCGGCAGCTGCGTCCCTTCCTCGAGGCCGAGGCGGGTGGCGAGCGAGCCGGCGGCGACGTTGCGCACCACGACTTCGAGCGGAATGATCTCGACTTCGCGGATCAGCTGCTCGCGCATGTTGAGCCGGCGGATGAAGTGGGTCGGCACGCCGATATCGTTGAGGTGCTGGAAAACGAACTCGGAAATCCGGTTGTTCAGCACGCCCTTGCCGTCGATGACCTCGTGCTTCTGCGCGTTGAAGGCGGTGGCATCATCCTTGAAATGCTGGATGAGCGTTCCCGGCTCGGGTCCTTCGTACAGGACCTTCGCCTTGCCCTCGTAGATGCGACGGCGGCGGTTCATAGGCGTATACCGTGGTTTGAGGAAGTCCATGGGCCGTGACTCCTTCGGACAGACGATGTGCGGAATCCGCGGCGTGGCGGCCTCGATGAGGCCGGGCCGCGAGAACACATCGTTGTCGAAAGCCTCGACGACCGTGGCGCAAACTACCCGAAGCGGGTTTGCAGTACAACGCGTCCGCCCGCAGCCCGGCCCTGCAGGGCGAGCCGGATGTGTATGGCGGTGGGCGACCACGCAGTCCCGCGAATCCCACGGCCGATGGATGAGCCAAACCCCTCAGGCGACGACGGTCTTGCTGGGATAGCGACAGAGGTCGGCGATGAGGCAAGTGGGGCATTCGGGGCGCCGCGCCTTGCAGACGTAACGTCCGAACAGGATCAGCCAATGATGCGCGTTCATGCGGAACGGCTTCGGCACGATCGCTTCCAACCCTGCCTGGACCTTGTCGGTCGTCGGCGCGACGACGAGGGGAATGCGATTCGAGACCCGGAGGATGTGGGTGTCGACGGCGATGGTAGGCACTCCGAAGGCGACGTTCATCACCACGCTTGCGGTCTTGGTGCCGACACCCGGCAGGATTTCGAGATGCTCTCGCGAAGCCGGGACCTGCCCGTCATGCTCGTCCACCAGGATGCGGGACAGTGCGATGACGTTCTTCGCCTTGGTGTTGAACAGTCCGATCGTGCGGATGAACGCGCGGACGCGCTCTTCCCCCAATTCCAGCATCGCGGCCGGCGTGTCGGCAATGGCGAAGAGGGGTGCGGTGGCGAGGTTCACGCTTTTGTCGGTGGCCTGGGCCGACAGCACCACCGCGACCAGAAGCGTGAACGGGTTGAGATATTCGAGCTCCGCCCTCGGTTCCGGATTGGCGGCGCGCAGCCGCGCGAAGATCTCGGTGACTGTCGCGGCATCGACAGGGGAGGGGGCCGTCTCAACTTTAGCGATGAGCGGCTCGGTGATGGTCGCGGCGATCTTCTTCCTTGTCCGAGGAGCTCCCGGAGCGGGTGATGTCGTCGCGGTCGCGGACTTCTTTGGGGGCTTCGACTGTCGGCTCTTCATCGGTGGGTTATATGTGTCCCATGGAGAGCGGCAACATGGTTCGCGACACGATCCCATCCCATCCCGACGGGCTCGACCCCAACAGCGTCGACGTCCCGGTTTTCCAGGCCACCATCCGTCCGCACCAATCGCTGAGCCATAATGGCTTCCGCAATGTGATGATCGGATGCGGGGCGGTGTCCCTCGTCACGTCCATCGCCTGCGTTCAGGCCGGATTCTGGCCGGTGGCCGGGTTCTTCGGTCTCGATATGATCGCGCTCTACATGGCGTTGAAGACGAGCCTGAAGCGCGGGCGCTCCTTCGAAGAGGTCATGATTTCGCCGATTGAGGTGATGCTGGCCCGGGTGACCCATCGCGGCGAGCGTCGCGAATGGCGCTTCAATCCCCTGTGGACCAAGCTGACCAAGGTCGAGGATGAGGAATACGGCCTCCAGACCCTGACGCTGGTGTCCCGCCGGGAATACGTGGTGGTGGCACGCGATGCCTCTCCGCCGGTCCGTGAGCGGATCGCCGAGGGACTGACGCGGGCATTGGCGGATGTGAAGAGGGGGTACTGAACCTTGCAAGCGCCGCTCGTTAAGCTCGCCCTGGTTCTGATCGGCTTTGCCGGCTCCGCGATCGCGGCACCCGGCGGATCGGTCGAGATACGCTTCATCGAGCCCGGCCGTTACGTCGACGCCAACAACCGGTTCAGTTCAGGGATTGGGCCCCAGGCGACGCTCACCGAGCTGCGTAGATTGATGGAGCAGTCGGCATCCCCCTACCTCGCTCCTGGCGAAAGGCTGGTCATCGATGTGTTGGACGTTGATCTCGCGGGCTTCCCTAATCCCGGAGCCAATTTCCCATACGGCCTGCGGGTCGTCACCGATGCGACTCCGCCCTCCTTTCGGCTGCGATATTCGCTGTTGAACCAACGGGGTCAGCGCATCGCGTCGAACGATGAGCGCGTGAGCGATATCAATTTCCTGCTCGGTGCCCGAACCACGCAAGCAGGCAGCTTTCCCTATGAGCGCGAACTTCTCCGGGAATGGGCAAGGCGACGTTTCGCGAACCGGAGCCAGCGAGCTCATGAGGGCGGAACGGAAGAAGGGATCGGGTCAGTGAAAGGGCTCGGCAGAGCGGGGCCCGCATGAAGAGCCGGCTCGGAAAAATGAGACCGCTCGCTTTTTGCGGTTGACGCGTCCGTCTGTGGTCCGTATATCCCTGTTCATCGGCGGCGGCCAGCGGGGACTTCGGTTCGGCGGGCGGCTGTTGTGT